>JAOUKJ010000440.1 GCA_029882675.1 Cyclobacteriaceae bacterium | reverse complement strand
AGTAGTACAGGATGCGGTGGACAGATACTACCACCTGAGTAATGAGGCGCCTTCCTACTACATGTGGCAAATATTGGATAAAGGCAGGGAGTCGGTTAGAATGAAATTGGCCGATTTGGCAGGTTGTTCCAAAGAGGAAATAGCCATCAACAGAAATACCACGGAAGCTCTCGACAATGCTATTTTTGGCATTTCACTGCGTAAGGGGGATGAGGTGATCCTTACCAAACAAGATTATCCCAACATGATCAATGCCTGGAAACAACGGGAAATGCGCGATGGCATTAAACTCATCTGGGTGAATCTGGATTTACCCACAGAGAATGAGGATTCCATCATTGATGCCTATACCGCAGCAACCACATCCCGAACCAAAGTATATCACATTACACACATGATTAACTGGAACGGGCAGATACTTCCTGTTGCCCGATTATGTGCCGAAGCAGGAAAAAGAAATATCACCACCATTGTGGATGGTGCACATACCTTTGCCCACATTGATTATAATATTAATGAGCTGGGTTGTGATTACTTTGGCACCAGCCTGCATAAGTGGTTATGCGCCCCCTTTGGTACAGGGATGCTGTATGTGAGAAAAGAAAAAATTGCAGAAACATGGCCCCTTTTGTCCAGTCCTGACCCTAAATCGGATGATATCAGAAAGTTTGAATCATTGGGTACCCGATCTTTTGCCCCTGAACAAGCCATTGGACATGCGGTAAATTTTCACAACGCTATTGGGAGTAAGCTAAAGGAAGACCGGTTGCGATACTTGAAGAACTATTGGTGTGATCAGGTAAAGGAACATCCACGCATAAGTCTGGGCACACCTGCCGGATCGAACTATAGTTGTGCCCTTGCTATTGTTGATCTGCAAGGAATGGAGCCAATACAACTTTACCATAGGTTGTTTAAAGAGTATGCCATTCATACCTCACCCATCGTATGGGAAAATATAAAAGGAGTTCGTATCACACCCCATGTATATACGTTAAAAAAAGACCTTGACCGACTGGCTACCGCCCTGCTTACGATGGCTGATGAAAAGTAAAATTACGCTGCTTATTTGGTGTTGTTTGTCGTTATCGCTGTTAAAGGCCCAAAACCTGGTTGAAAACGGAGATTTCGAATCCTATTATGCCTGTCCTACAAACTTCATCGAAAGATATACACCAAACCTTCTGCCCGGATGGACTACACCGGATACCGGGACTCCGGATTATTTTAACCGTTGCAGTAAGTTTGATGCCGGGGTGCCTTATAATTGGGCTGGAGTTGCTGAGGCATACCAAGGCAATGGATACATCGGTCTGTTTGTTTATAGTGCGGTTGACGGGTACAGGGAATACCTGAAAACAACGCTTTTACAGCCGCTTCAAAAGGGCAAAAAATACATCCTTTCCTTTTCCTATAAATATGCCGGATACTCTTTATACAGTATAGACCGAATGGGTATTTCACTTTCCGGTGAGGATATCGAATCTTATGTGTTGGAATATGTAAAGGCAGAGCCACTGGACTCTGCTACAGGATCCTGGGAAGTGATCCGGGACACCCTTGTCGCCAAAGGAGGAGAAACTCAACTGACTATCGGAAATTTTTCTGCTAAATCACAAACGAAGGCCTTCCATTTTAAAAATATGAGGGTATTGGAACCCATGCTTAAAGACAGGGCCTATTATTATATTGATGACATACGATTACGCTTAGTCGACGAACTGCCCCTTTCAGATACGTTGCAAACAGACCGTATATATACTTTTAGAAGTATCCTGTTTGAATATAATAAGGCAATTTTGGTAGATTCTACGCTTCTCGAAATACACGACCTGGCCTTCTACCTCAAAGATCATCCGGATCATACCGTTTCTTTATATGGCCATACCGATGAAACAGGTAGCCCGGAATACAATCAAACCTTGTCTGAAAAAAGGGCCAAAGCAGTTGCAGATTACCTTATTTATCTGGGTATTGAACAGGATCGCGTCACTTGGTTGGGATTTGGTGAAAGTCAACCAATATCACCCGGACAAACAGAGGCGCAAAGACAATTAAACCGCCGGGTGGAATTTAAACTGACTGATTAAAGCGTTTACTATACGTGGTTGTCCAGGCAGGCATATTTCAATTGTAATACCCCATTGGGATAGGTTTTACATTCGTCCAAAACAAAAGCGGTCTCGTCTACCTCACCCTCAAACAGCGGAATACCTTTACCTAATACCAGTGGAAAAACCGTTAAGATAATTTCATCGATGAGCCCAGCCTTGAGCAATTGAGCGTTGATCTGGCCCCCTCCGATAAGCCAGATATCCTGGCCGCGTTTATTACGCAATTCTTGAACAAAAGGTATGAGTTCATCTGTTACAAACGTCACGTGTTCGGAACCCTCCTGTTCTGATCTGGAAAAAACATAATTATCTTTGCTGTGGTAAGGAAACCTGACCCCAAAACTCCTGATTTTGCAAAAAGTATTGTGGCCCATAAGCGTTGAATCGATTGAATCATAAAATGCCTTGTACCCATAATCCTCATTTTCCGGCTCAGGAATATCCTCCAGCCAGTCAATGTTTCCGTCACTCCTGGAGATATAGTTGTCCAGGGTCACTGCAGTATATAACTTTATCTTCCGCATACCCATCCGTTTTTATAATAACAAATAAGTTTATCAAAGGCTTATTTGACCCTATATATTAAGTCCTTTTTCCTCTTTTATTCCGGACAGAAGATACAAAAGAAAAATCGTAATTAAACCATTTAGAATAATTATTTCAAAGCCAAATTTATACCCCCCCATCCAGTCAACTGAATTTGCATCTACGAAGTAGGTAATTACCGGTGAGGCCAATATAAGGGGGACAAACTTATCCTTGACCTTCAGGCTTGTAAACATGCCAACTACAAAAAGACCCAGCAATGGGCCATAGGTATATCCGGCAATAGTAAATACAGCGGTTATGACTGCACTGTTGTTCATCCATTTAAAAATAATAATGACCAAAACCATAATGACAGAAAAACCGATGTGTACTTTTAACCGGGTGTTTTTCTGCTTTTCTTTTGGCTTTTTATCAATTTTTAGAAAATCAACACAAAAGGAAGTGGTCAGTGAAGTAAGGGCTGAGTCTGCGCTAGAAAAAGCGGCAGCTGTAACACCCAGCAAGAAAATGATGCCGGCCATCACGGGGAAATGCTTAATGGCCAGAATCGGATATAAGTCATCAGTATTTTGAAAACGGCCTTCAACCAGTTTAAACGTCCCCAGATCCATGATACCTTTTTCCGTAATATAGATATACAACAGCGCACCCAATCCCAGAAAAAGCAGATTTACCGGAATAAGGATAATGCTAAACCAATTCACATTTTTTTGAGCCTCTTTGAGGTTTTTACAGGTCAGGTTTTTTTGCATCATGTTTTGATCCAGGCCGGTCATACATATGGCAATAAAAGCCCCACTGAAAAATTGCTTGATGAAATAGCTGCTTTCCTTCCATTCCCAGTGAAAGATTTGTGTGTATTCAGACTCAAACATGGCAGAAAACATCTGACCACCTGTCATATCCAATTCACTGCCAACGATAAAAATAGTAATGACCAGTGAGAGCAACATAAACAACGTTTGCAGGGTATCTGTCCAGACGATGGTTTTGATCCCACCTCTGTATGTGTAAAGCCATATAAGTAAAATGGTTACAGCCACCGTGATACCAAAAGGCACACCTAAAGCATCGAAAAATGCGATCTGTAAAACCGTAGCAGCCAGAAACAGACGCAACGCAGCACC
>JAOUKJ010000439.1 GCA_029882675.1 Cyclobacteriaceae bacterium | reverse complement strand
TGCATAGACACTTCCATTGGAGGGATCCAATTGCATCCGACCACTCACAAGCCCACAGAGCCCATCGAAGCTTTTACGCATGTCAGTGGGTTCGCTGTAAAGATAGTATCGGTGGGAAGAGGTTAGAGAGAACATGACAAAGGCATAGATCAGTACAACCGGATCAAGGAAGAAAGTTGATTAATGGCAATACCCGAAGGCACCTGAAGGCGTACACCGTTGGGGTAGTTGACCTCCATATAACCCTGATCCTGAATGTCCAATGGAATAAATCTTCCCGTAGATTCAGTAGACTCTTCACTTTGATCTTGCAGGTACCTCTTTCTCCAATATCCAAAAGTTGAATACTTTAGTCCATGTTCCTGGCAATAGGCTTTTTGTGCCTGACCGCTTTGTGCACAATCACGGATGTGGGTGAACCATGTTTCTTGTTTGTCCATCTTTTTTTGATAGCAAATGTCCAGATTTTGGCCTGTTGAGGTAAGAGGCATCAGGCCGAAGGCTTACCATTAGAGAATACTTTAATAGAGAAACATCTTCCATTATTAAATATCACTGGTAATCCCGGTGCAGTGCCGGAATTAACGAAATTGAGAGAAGAGTGTAAGCGGATTGCCCGCTGTGATAAAAGTTAGAAACAAAGAAGAGTTTTGAGGTATTCCGGAGAGTAAAAACAGACATATTGATTGAATATTCTGTATTCCGATATGGAATATTGTGTGTTAAATAATTGTTTTTGATTGATAAAACTTATAGTATTACATATTCGAATATGGAATATCGATGCAAAAGAAACAACAAATAATGAGCCCGATTGATCTGGTAATCCTGCTAAAAATAGTGGCCTATGGCAATCAACCCTGGTTTCAAAAGCCTTTGGCTGAATCGTTAGGCATTAGTCAATCGGAGGTCAGTAAATCTTTAAACCGGTTAAAATACGCGGGTCTGTTGGATTCCAAAGGTAAAACGGTAATGAAAATGGCTTTGATGGAGTTATTGCAGTATGGTTTGCGTTATGTGTTTCCACAGAAGCCCGGCCCTGTGGTTCGGGGCCTTCCTACAGCACATTCTGCTACTCCATTAAAAGAACAAATACAAAGTACAGAGCATTATGTATGGCCCTATGGCAAGGGTACAGTGCGAGGGCATAGTATTGTGCCTTTATATCCTACGGTACCGCAAGCTGTACTGCAGGACTCAACACTATATGAATTGTTAGCGTTGGTAGATGCATTGAGGGTGGGTAGGGCCAGAGAAAGAGAATTGGCCGTTATTGAGCTCAAAAAACGCCTGGGCTTTGGAGAATAGAATTATAAATATTGCCGTTGTAGCAGAAATAGCTGAAGCTTTAAAAGACATCAGGGAAGACATGGTATTTGTAGGAGGTGCGGTAGTAAGTCTATATACCGATGATCCGGCAGCAGATGAAATACGTCCGACCCAGGATATTGACATGACCTTAAATGTAGTAAACCTGGGACACTGGAACCGGATACAGGAAAAACTGCAAGGCCTGGGTTTTTACCCTGACCCTTCGGACGTTCCCTATGCCGGTATAAGTACAAGGATGTTGCCATTGATATTATGGCCACAGAGGATGGCCCTTTTGGCCCGACCAACACATGGTATAAAGTTGGGTTCGAAAACCTTTGGACTGGCACAGCAAAGGAACAGCAGATAAATATATTATCAGCCCCATGTTATCTGGCTGCTAAATTCGAAGCTTTCAACAATCGGGGTAGCGATTACCGGACAAGCCACGATATAGAGGACATCATCTATGTACTTGACAACCGCATCCATATTGTTGAAGATATAAAAAATGATGACGAACGCATACAACAATTTATCAAAAACCAACTTGCCATAATAGAGAAAAAAGGTCTGTTTCCTGAATTACTGATGGCCCATATTCATCCGTTAATGTTGGAAGAACGTTTACCTATAGTAGAAGAAAAGATCACTCAAATACTGGAGTATTGAGCGTAGACTGTATATTGAATCGGCATGATGAATTTTAAAGATGGTCAAAACAGCAGGTTGTATAGTAGCTGGAAGGTCGAAGCTGGAAGCTGGAAGGCGGAGGTCAGAGGGGAACGATGATAGGTACTCAGAAATCTCCGGACAAAAACTTCCGCAATGAAAGGTGCTCTATTCCCTGATAAGACGTACCGGAATATTCATCCGTGGTGATAACATATTTGGGATAGTTATCAGGTATGGCCAGTAGGTTTCCAAACTCCCTGCTTTCGGTTTGCTCTTCTTCTATTCTCAGGGCCACCTGGAGGTATTTCCGCTCACCACCTTTTTCACAGATAAAATCCACTTCCCTGTCTTTGTCCTTACCCACTAAAACACTATAGCTATTAATCAACAAATGATTATATACAGCATTTTCTATGATTAGCCCCATGTCAAAAGGACTGAAACCGGCTATTACATTTCTTAAGCCGATATCCATAAAGTAATACTTCTCTCCTATTTCAAAAATTTGCTTTCCTGTGATGTCAGACCTTCGAACCCCTGAAACAAAAAAGGCCTTTGACAGAAAACTGAGGTAATCCAATACTGACGAAACAGAAATGGATACTCGTTGTGATTTCAGAAACTTTACAATATTTCTCGCAGATATAATGGTACCCGTATGTTTGGCCAGGTAAAGCACGAGCCGTTCCAGAAAAGTCACATTGCGTACCCGGTAGCGTTCTACCACATCCCGAAACAAAATAGCCATGTATATATTTCGCAAATAATCGAATATCACATCATCATTTAAAGGTAAATTTTTAAGATATGGAAGCCCTCCATAACGGAGAAAAATATTCATACTTTCCACATTGTTTTCCAGACCATGAAAAACCAAAAACTCTGAAAATCCAAGAGGATATACTTTAACCTCTACATACCGTCCGCCCAGATATGTGGCCAGTTCTCCGGAAAGAATATCCGCATTACTTCCGGTACAATATATATCATATCCACCTTCTGCCTGAAGACTTTTAAGCGCATTTTCAAATCCGGAGATCGTTTGCACTTCATCAACAAACAAATAATTGATCTGTCCGTCAACAGCTTTGTTCTTCACATAATCATACAAGGCCTTTTGGTCTTCCATGGCCACAAACTCATTAAGCTCCCGGTTGATATAAATGATACTGGCCTTTTTCTCCCTTCTCTTTATTATATCCATAATCTGATACATGAGAACACTTTTGCCCACCCTTCGCTGTCCAACCAATACCTTAATCAGGTCCTTGCCGATATAAGGGGTTATTTTGTCAATATATAACCGACGCTTTATGTAGTTTTTCATTTTTTGTCTATTGTACCAGACAAATATATATTTAAATTTTGTTTTATAGCTTATAAAGGACACTTTTTTATACCCATACCCCGTAGGAGTGATACAAAAGCAGTCGGCAGTCGGCAGTTAGCAATCGACAGTATGGTAGCTGGAAGTCCAGTCGGCAGTAGGCAGTTAGCAATCGACAGTATGGTAGCTGGAAGTCCAGTCGGCAGTCGGCAGTTAAACAGTCGGCAGTATGGTAGCTGGAAGGCGGAAGGCGGAAGGCGGAGGTCAGAGGTCAGAGGTCAGAGGTCAGAGGTCTGATGGGCCCCAAGCCTAAAGGAGGGCCCAGGTTAGTCACCTCATGCTAACCCCGATAAAAATCGGGGGAAGCATCTCACTAATCAGCGGGAGGTGTTTGCGAAGTGCTATATGACGGGGGTAGGATGCTCAGGTTGGTGAGATCCTTCGGCAAGCTCAGGATGACGGTTTCATTGGTTGTTGTAAAATTTGTA
>JAOUKJ010000438.1 GCA_029882675.1 Cyclobacteriaceae bacterium | reverse complement strand
AGCAGGTTATTGGAATCCGGCTTCCCTGATCAATCTACAAACACCTTATGACGTGTCCCTGATGCATGCCGAATATTTTGGAGGTGTGGCAGCTTATGATTTTGCCGGCTTTGCCCTGGCAATGGATTCGCTCAGTAGTGCAGGCCTTTCGCTGATCAGGTTTGGGGTGGATGATATCCCGGACACCCGGTATTTATATGATGCCAATGGGGCGATCAATTATGATAACATACGCTTTTTTTCAGCGGCTGATTATGGTTTTTTATTTTCGTATGCCCGAAAAATACCGGTCATCGAGGGCCTTTCCTTAGGGGGCAACCTGAAGGTGATATACAGAAAAGCAGGCGATTTTGCCCAAGCCTGGGGGTTTGGGCTGGATGCAGCGGCGTTGTTACAAAGGGATAAATGGAAATTCGGATTAATGGCCCGTGATGTTTCAGGTACTTTCAATGCCTGGACACACAGCCGGCACCTGCTCGATGATGTGTATCAGCGTACAGGAAATACCCTTCCGGAAAATGCCGTGGAGCTAACCCTGCCCCAGGCCATACTCGGTGTGGCGCGCCATATCGTTGACCGGGAAACATGGGGGCTTTCAGCCGCTACCGATTGGAGAATGACCTTTGATGGCAAGCGCAATGTGCTGCTCAAATCCAGGGTACTATCGATAGACCCGGCCTTTGGTATGGAATTTGAATACAAGGAAAAGCTGTTTGTACGCAGTGGGGTGAGCCGATTTCAGCAGCTGACGTTGCCGGGTGGGCAAACCCAGTATACCGTTGCGCCTGATTTTGGGATGGGTGTCGCTTTTGGAATAGTCCGGATTGACTATGCCCTCACAAACCTGGCCGGTTTTTCAGATTCACTCTATTCACATATTTTCTCACTGAATATCAAATTAAACGAAGAGTTATTGCGCGGTGAAAAATAGTTGGGCTATCATATTGTTACTGTCTGCAGGACAGGTGGTTTACGGACAGTATTCCAATGACTGGATTGACTATAATCAGTCGTACTACAAGATAATGACCGGGCAGGACGGGGTGTACAGGATTACTTATGATGACCTGGTGCAGGCCGGGTTGCCGGTGAGTACCATCGATCCGAGAAAATTGCAGATTTTCCACCGGGGGGAAGAGCTATCAATAAAAGTGGCAGGCCAACAGGATGCCCGGCTGGATCCCGGGGATTACCTGGAGTTTTACGGACAAAGGAACGATGGGACGGTGGACCGGGCGCTCTATCAGCCCAATGCAGCACAGCCCCATGGGTACTATAACCTGTTTTCGGATTCTACCGCCTGTTTTCTCACGTGGAAACTCAACACTGAAACGGGCAAACGCATTGCGAATTATAAAGAAAACAATGTAGCTTCCCTGCCGGCACAAACCGCGAACAATCAGGAGATCATACAATTAAACACCAGCCGGTATGCCCGGGGGCGAAACCTTGCCAATAGGGTGTACCTTACCCGTTTTGATTATGGTGAAGGATGGACGGGAGACCTTTTTCAGGAAAACCAATCGGTGGATTATGTGCTCACGGGAATTGTAAATGCTGTTCAGCCGGCCGGTATACCAAAGCTTGAAATACAAATCATGGGGGAAAGTACCATCGGTCATCAGGCAGAGATCTACGCCGGCCCCAATGCAGCAAGCCTGTCCCTGGTGCAAACCATCACTTTTAATGCTTTTGCCGCACAAACCATTTCCCTGGATTTGAGCTGGCCCATGATAAATGCAGCGGGTGAATTAACCGTGCGGGTAAAAGCCCTCGGCATAAATGGGGGCAATGATTTGTTGAGTGTACCGTACCTTAAATTGAACTACCCCCGAACATTTGATCTGACGGGGCAAAGTGGTTATTTATCCCTTTTTCCGGATGCGGCAGATAAGTCATACATCGAAGTGAACAACCCACCTGTGGGCGCGGTTATTTGGGATATCACCATGCCAAACCACCCCATAGAAACGGGCTATAACCTGATTGATCCGGTGATGAATGCGGTGGTACGCAACACGGCTGCCGGCAGGCAGTTATTTGTTTTTAACAACACGATCACACCTGTTTTGAAAAAGGTGAATATGAGATTGTTGGATCCGCTCACGGCTGATTATCTGATCATTACTCACAAAAACCTGATGCAGCCCACCGGATCATACACGGATCCCGTAAGGGCCTATGCGGCATACCGGGCCTCGGCGGTTGGAGGAACGTATGATACACTGGTGGTTGATATCGATCAATTATATAACCAATTCAGTTATGGTGAAATCACCCCACTGGCCATTTTCCGTTTTGTGGAATATATGCAACAGGGAAATCCCCGGTATATGTTTTTAATCGGGAAGGGATTGGACGTTCGGCACAATTACCACCGCAATCCGGCCGCTTTCACCTATCACGACCTGGTACCTACGGCGGGCTACCCGGGTTCGGACAATGCTTTTACCGCAGGCCTGGATCAGTTTAATTTCACGCCGGCCTTTGCTGTAGGACGGATTACCGCTTCTGCTCCGGATGAAGTAGGGGCCTATCTCGAAAAGGTGAAAGAAATGGAAGCAACCCCGTTCAATGCGTTATGGCGGAAAAACCTGTTGCACCTGAGTGGTGGAATTACCCCCGATGAACAGTCCGTTTTTTTTACTTACATGGAGGGCTTTCGAAAAATAGCAGAGGATATTTATCTGGGGGGGAAGGTGAAGACGATTCGTAAAAACACCACCGAAACAGTCACCCAGATTAATATTTCAGATGAAATTAATAGTGGCCTCAACTTTGTGACTTTTCTGGGCCATTCCAATCCCAATGTGATTGATATCGACGTGGGCTTTGCCTCAGATCCGATAAACGGATATAATAATAAAGGAAAATACCCCATGTTGCTGATCAATGGGTGTGAGGCCGGCCTTATTTATAATAATAACCGGTTGTTCGGGGAAGACTGGATACTGACCCCTGAAAAAGGCGCTGTGGGTTTCATGGCGCACTCATCGTATGGTGCGGCCTACTTTTTAAGAGGGTATACGGATATGCTTTATCAAAATGCCTTTGGCGATAGTGTTTTGAGGAATAAGACCATCGGGGAGGTGCGAATGCAAACGATAAGAGACTACCTGGCCTTGTTTGGAACAATAAACATGTGGCACCCGGCCCAGGTACAACAACTGATCTACCTGGGCGATCCCGCATTGAAAACCTTTGGTGCCGGAACCCCAGATTATCAAACGCAAAACAGCGCCCTGACCGTGCGGCCTTTCGATCAACAGATGGTTACTGCCCAAACCGACTCTTTTGCCCTGGACATCATTGTGAAAAACTATGGAACAGCTACCCGGGACTCCCTGAAGATCAGGGTGGAACGGATTATTTCAGATGGTCGTATCCTGACTTATGATACCGTGTTTGCTCCCGTATTTTATCAGGACACACTTTCTTTTGTGCTTCATAATGATTTTTTCAACCCCATGAATGGTGATAATACATTCAGGGTTTTTATTGATCCGCTTTATGAAGTCGCCGAAATTGATGAAATGAATAATATGGCCGAAATAAGGTATTTTATTCCACTCAATGGCACGCGAAACCTCATTCCTGCAGACTACGCCATTGTACCGGGTACCTCAGTAAACCTTTTGGCACAAACGACCGACCTGTTTTCACCATTAAAGTCAGTCGTTTTTGAATTGGATACGGCCTTTACCTTTGACAGCCCCTTTAAAAAGACACTGACGGCGATGGGTACTGTCCTTTCTTCCACGGTTGTTACCCTGTTGCCTGTTGATTCAACCATTTATTATTGGC
>JAOUKJ010000042.1 GCA_029882675.1 Cyclobacteriaceae bacterium | reverse complement strand
AAAATATTAAAATGGTTGATAACAGCAGGATTTGCTGTTCATAGTTTGGGCTTGATCGCCCGATGGTATATTTCAGGGCATGAACCCTGGAGTAATGGGTACGAGTCAATGATTTACATTGCATGGGCCGGTCTGCTGGCCGGACTCATCTTCCAGAAGAAATCACCGATGACACTGGCCGTGACCGCTATTCTGAGTGGAATCATCCTGTGGGTAGCGCACATGAGTTGGATGGATCCCGAGATCACCAATCTGGTTCCTGTTCTGAAGTCTTATTGGCTTGCCATCCATGTAGCCACTATCGTAGCGAGCTATGGATTCCTCGCACTTGGCGCCCTGCTTGCTTTTATCAATCTGGTGAGCATGATTCTCAGAAATAAAAAAAATCAGGTGAGGTTAAACCTGACTATAAAGGAACTAACCTATGTTATTGAAATGACCCTCATTGTTGGGTTGGTATTACTCACCATTGGCAACTTTCTTGGAGGGATATGGGCGAATGAATCCTGGGGCCGATATTGGGGTTGGGATCCCAAAGAGACCTGGGCTCTGGCTACCATCATTTTTTATGCATTCATCCTGCATATGCGTTTTATCCCGGGTTTACGCGGCATCTATGCCTTTAACTTTGCGTCACTTTTCGGCTTCAGCAGTGTGATCATGACCTATTTTGGAGTAAACTACTACCTGTCAGGGTTGCACTCTTATGCGGCAGGAGATCCTGTCCCCGTACCTCAATTTGTTTATTACACACTTGCTACCATGGTCTTTGTGAGTCTTGCGGCTTTCATCAACGAACGTATCTTCGGTGAAAAAAACATCAAAATGAAAGGGGGCAATGGCCAGGGAAAAGCAGAAGATGCCAAAGTGGAAACAAACAAAGTTTAATTTTTCGCAATCAAGTATTAAAGAAAAAGATGTTTACCCGCCCCAAGGGGTGGGTAACCTTTAGATTAAACACGGCGTATTCGGCTTTCATAAACATTTAATAATGTTTATGAAAGCCGCTTGCGGATTTAAGGAATAAAGAGAATTAAAAGTTTTTCTTACTTCAAATTTGGTCAACACGTTTTCAATTTCTATATTTGCAGTCCAAAAAATTTTAGTGAACAATGGCTAAGAAAGGCAATAGAGTACAGATCATCATGGAGTGCACCGAGCACAAAGAAAGCGGCATGCCCGGCACATCACGTTACATCTCTACCAAAAACAGAAAAAACACCACGGGTAGATTGGAATTAAAGAAGTACAATCCCATTTTGAAAAAATATACCATTCACAAAGAAATTAAATAAAAATGGCTAAGAAAGTAGTTGCAACACTCCAGAAAAAGGAAGGTAAAAACTTCGCCAAAGTCATCAAGGCTATTAAGTCTGAAAAGACCGGCGCGTATACCTTCAAGGAAGAAATGGTACCTGTAGAAGGTCTGAAGGACGCTTTGAAGTAAGCGTAATGCAGTAATAATATTAAATACTAAAGTCCCTCAATGGGGCTTTTTTTGTTAAAAAACGTACTATGGCGCTGTTCGGCAAACTTTTTTCTAAGGAAGACAAGAAGAACCTCGACGATGGACTGAAAAAGACGAAAGAAAACTTTTTCAGCCGGTTGGGAAAAGCTGTAGCCGGAAAGTCCAAAGTTGATGACGAAGTACTCGACAACCTGGAAGAGGTACTCATTTCTTCTGATGTTGGCGTGCAAACCACCGTCAAGATCATCGAACGTATTGAAGAAAGAGTTTCCCGCGATAAATACCTGGGAACTGACGAGCTCAACCATATTTTAAAGGAAGAAATTGCCGCGTTGCTCGCTGAAAATAATACTGAGGATCTGGAAGGTTTAAGTATTGACAGCGATGCAAAACCCTACGTAATACTTGTAGTAGGCGTTAATGGCGTGGGCAAAACAACGACCATTGGGAAACTGGCTTCCCAGTATAAATCATTGGGGAAAAAAGTAGTACTAGGTGCGGCTGATACTTTTCGCGCAGCAGCAGTGGAACAGATTATGCGCTGGGGGGAACGCGTAGACGTGCCCGTGATTGCTAAAGGCATGGACACCGATCCCTCGGCTGTGGCCTTTGATGCCGTAAAATACGGTGTGGAGCAGGATGCTGACATCGTGATTATCGATACGGCCGGAAGACTTCATACCAAAGTAAACCTGATGAACGAGCTCTCTAAGATCAAGCGGGTAGTTAAAAAAGTTATTCCCGAAGCACCGCACGAAGTGCTCCTCGTCCTGGATGGCAGCACAGGACAAAATGCAGTGATTCAGGCCCGCGAATTTACCAAAGCTACTGATGTAACAGCGCTTGCTGTGACCAAACTCGACGGCACGGCCAAAGGTGGTGTGATCATCGGTATTTCAGACGAATTCAAAATCCCCGTAAAATACATCGGTGTAGGTGAAAAAGTAACCGACCTGCAATTCTTCAACAAAATGGCCTTTGTGGATTCCCTCTTCGAAGAATAGCTCAACGGTTAATCCATCCCCTTATCTTTCCGGTCGGTATCTGGCCACATCAAATATAGTCTGTGCATCGTCTGTTTGCATAAGTTGTGGCAAGGTTACCCCATCACTTTTCTCCATATACTGCTTCACAATTTCCCAACCCAACCAGGTGCCAACACGGGGTGGACACTCAGGCCCAATCTCAAAGGTCTTAGGCCGCTCATCGATATACTTCCGTTTTACCAGGTGGTCTGTTTGATATAATAACTGGTTTTCCAGAAAATGAGCCCAGACGATATCCTGATTCTCTTTAATGTTTTGGGCTTCTTCAGCTGAATACCAAATCAACGTACTATCAGGGGTACAGGGCAGCATACGCCCGGCAAAATAAAAGGCCTTACCATAAGTAATGATGTCTGATAAAACAGTCTCCGTAGAAGACTCCATATTGTTGTATCGCTGAGAAATACCATAGAGCAGCATGACGGATGGCACAATAAACCTTTCTTCATACCGCGCCAGAATATAGTTGTAAGTATCCATTGGCCGGTACTTTGCACCTTTACCCATATAATAATCCAAACCAATGACAATCAAAGTGTCACTGACATATAGATCATAATCAAAACCGGTGGCTACGGTCTTTATCTGCGGCATTACCGTCTCCGGAAAATAATGTTTCATCAGGGAAAAGGCTTCTTCAAATTGCTGCTCCAGATCGTCAAGATTGACAAAATGCTGCTCAATTTCCAAACGAAGTGAATCGATGTATGGATTTGTCAGTCTGTAGAGTATCTCATTATAAAAAATACTATCATTGGGATATTCCTGCCTTTTGAAAAAATATTCTCTGATGACCGGCTCCTTATTGAAAAAGGTAATGAGCTCGTCCATGCTACTGATACCCAGTATTTTGGACTCAAGCCTTTCAATTTCAAGTTCGACATGGGTTGTAATGACATCCGGCTGTTCACGACATGTTTCTTTTTTTCCACAAGCCGCAAGTAAAAAACCTGCCAGCCATAAAATTATTGTAAATTTAATTAGTTTTACCCCCATGGTTGTTCCTTGTTTTATCATCATCTGCGAAGTAAAGAAATAATACGATGCAAAACATGAAAATTCTATTGATTGCTGTTTTACTCGGCATGTCATGGGTGGCAAGTGCCCAATGGCGTTTAGGTGTAAAGTTAGTGCCCGCCGTTACCTGGGGACGTATTGAAACGGCATCAGACACCTTATCAGTCTCCGGGAACAAGGGTGCTGTCAGGTTGATGGGAGGTATTGTAGCAGATAATCACTTTCGTGAAAACTATGTCTTTTCCACGGGATTGAACTTCATTTCCAAAAAGTACAAATACCACGCGCAGGCACCCGGAATACCCTACAACGAATCATATAACCTCCAATATATTCAGTTGCCGCTTTCCTTAAAACTTTATACCAATGAGATTGGATTGGATACCCGCCTCTATTTTCATTTTGGCAATAATCTGGAGTTTAATATTCACCACAACTTACAGGACAATCCCGATGCCCTGGCCACCAAAATCCTGTTTTTTGATACTTCGGTCTTCGCTTCAACAGGGGTGGAATTTAAGCTGGGCACCGACACTTCCCTCTTTGCCGGGTTTGGATATCACCGTGGACTGCTGGATATTATTTATAAAAATATTCCCCTCGACCAGAGCCTGGTTTTACGTTCCAACTTAATCGGGATGGAGATGGGGGTGAAATTCTGATGATCAACCTATTAAAACCTTAACTGTAAATGATGAAAAATTATAGACTTAGCCTTTTCCTTTTCAGCTTATTAATGTGGGGTTGTAGTCAACCGCAGCAACAAGAGTCTGCTACAACGGAAGAACTGGAGCAGGCGACACCACAAGATCAAGGACCGATTACCCTGGTCATTCATGGAGGGGCCGGCACCATTCTTCGAAAAAACATGACCCCGGAACGTGACGCTGAATATCGTGAAAAACTCACCGAAGCACTTAATACAGGCTATGCGGTTCTTGAAAAAGGCGGGACAAGTCTGGACGCCGTAATAGCCGCCATCCAGGTGATGGAGGCCTCCCCCCTGTTTAATGCCGGAAAAGGCGCTGTCTTTACCAATGAAGGAAAAAACGAACTCGATGCATCCATTATGGACGGAAATACCGGAAAGGCCGGCGCTGTAGCCGGTGTCACCACTGTAAAAAGCCCCATCCAGGCCGCCCGCAGCGTGATGGATAGTTCGCCACATGTGATGATGGCCGGCACAGGAGCAGAAAAATTTGCCAAAGAACAAGGACTGGAAATGGTAGATCCCGATTATTTTCATACAGACCGTCGGTTTGAACAATTGCAAAAGATCAGGGAAAGCGAAGATAAACGTACCGGATACCTGTTTGAATGGCCCGACCGGAAATTCGGTACTGTAGGTGCGGTGGCCCTCGATAAAGACGGCAACATCGCTGCCGGCACTTCCACCGGGGGAATGACCAACAAACGTTACGGACGGATAGGCGATGCCCCCATCATTGGAGCAGGCACCTATGCTGACAATGCAACCTGCGGTGTATCAGCCACAGGCCATGGTGAGTTCTTCATCCGTAATGTTGTGGCTTATGATATCGCTGCACTGATGAAATACACAGGGATAACATTAAATGATGCCGCCGAAGAGGTCATCAATAAAAAACTGGTGGAAATTGGTGGAGGCGGAGGCATTGTATCCCTTGACAGACAGGGAAATGTGGCTATGAAATTTAATACTGAAGGGATGTACCGGGGATTTATCAATGAGTCCGGCAAACCAAATACCTTTATTTACAAGGACGAATAAGGCGATTATACTATTGCGATTTATATGTCTTTGGATTAAAGGCCCAAATTAAACGATATAATCTTCTGTTAAAACAACAATATTATTGGAAACTATGAGGAAATTATTTACACTCACATTGGCCCTGGCAATATCCGGGATTTTATTCGGACAGAAAAAATTATTGACCAAAGTGGATAAAATGGCCGATGAAATCGAGGGTAAAATGATTGAATGGAGAAGGGATATCCATAAAAACCCGGAGTTGTCCAACCGCGAGTTCAAGACCGCCGAAAAAATTGCTACGCACCTTAAATCACTGGGAATAGAAGTGCAGACAGGCGTGGCACATACCGGGGTAGTAGGTGTACTGAAAGGTGGCAAACCCGGACCTGTTCTCGCACTGCGCGCGGATATGGATGCCCTGCCCGTTACAGAACGCGTTGACCTTCCCTTTGCTTCAAAGGTAAAGAGTGAATATAACGGCATAGAGACCGGGGTGATGCACGCCTGTGGACATGATACTCACGTGGCCATACTCATGGCTGTGGCCGAAGTGCTTGCCCGCGTAAAGAGCGAACTTCCCGGCACAGTGAAGTTTATTTTCCAGCCCGCCGAAGAGGGGACTCCTCCTGGCGAGGAAGGGGGTGCTAAGATGATGGTAGAACAGGGTGTTTTGAAAAACCCCGATGTTGACGCCATCTTTGGTCTACATATCTCTTCCGACACCCCTGTCAACCACTTTGAGTATAAACCCGGAGGTGCTATGGCCGCCGCTGATGTGTTTGTGATCAAGGTAAAAGGAGTACAGGCCCATGGGTCGAAGCCCTGGGCAGGAGTGGATCCCATTGTAGTGTCTGCACAGATCATCAACGGTCTGCAAACCATCATCAGCAGGCATTCTGAACTCACCAAAGAGGCGGCCGTGATCTCCGTTGGGCTCATTCGTGGTGGAGTGCGCAACAACATCATCCCCGAAGAGTGTGAGATGATAGGTACCATCCGCACCCTTGACAAAGAGATGCAACAAGACATTCATGAGCGCATTCGCAAAACGGCCACGCTGATCGCCGAGAGTCATGGCGCCACAGCAGAGGTTGAGATCAGGTTAGGCGTACCAGTGACTTACAACGATCCGGCACTCACACAAAAGATGTTACCTACCTTACAACGCGTAGCCGGAAGTGAAAACGTACATCTGGTCAATGCCAAGACCGGTGCCGAAGACTTCTCTTTTTATTGCGAGGAAGTACCGGGATTTTTCTACTTTCTGGGCGGACTACCCACAAGCTACCAGAAAGGTGACCACATCCCCTCGCACCATACTCCCGATTTTTACGTGGACGACTCCGGGCTCATCACCGGGTTGAAAGCGATGCTCAACATGACAATTGATTATATGAATATGGGGAAGTAAACGAATTCCGGATGTTATTCCGGACTGCGTGAGAACATCACCCCATCAAAGACAGTAGACCGAATACATAGTATTTTTTATCATCCTAAACACGAACAAAGAAATGAAAGATGACAATACGAGTATCAACCTGATCCGCAGATTAATTCAACCATGGTCGCTGGTGATCTTTTTAAGCATTGTAAACCCGCTCAATGCCCAGATGAAGATTTACATCAATACCGACCTGGAAGGAATCAGCGGAGTTTTTCAATTTGCACAAACCCGCGAGAAGGGCACAGCACTAAACGTTCAGGCCTGTGAGTATTTTATGGGGGACCTGGCTGCCGTAATCAAAGGCCTTCAGGCAGGCGGCGCCACTGAGATCGTAGTGCTCGACGGGCACGGCAACCAGGCCATTATTCCACATTTGATGGTGCCTGGAGCCACCTATGTAACCGGAAAACCAAGGCCCGGCGTGGCTAACCTGACCGGGCTGGATGAATCCTTTGCGGGGATGGTGATGCTGGGCTTCCATGCCATGATGGGCACGCCTGATGGGGTGTTGAGCCACACTCAATCGTCAAAAACCGAAAACAGATATTGGTATAATGGTGTGGAATCCGGGGAGTTGGCACAAAATGCTGCCATTGCCGGTTATTTCAATGTGCCACTTATTATGTTCACCGGCGATGAGGCCACCTGTCGCGAGGCGAGAACGTTTTTCGGTGAGGAGGTAGTGACGGTAGCGACCAAGCGCGGACTGGCAAGGGAAGCCGCTGAACTCTACCCCTTTGAAGAAACGCGCCAGGCCTTATTTGAGGGGGCTAAACGAGCCATGGAGGCAATCAAAAAGTGTAAACCCTATAAAATGGAATTGCCCATCAAAGGAAAGCTAGAATACCTTGATCTGAATTCTAACCTGACTGACCCAAAAAGGGTGACAAAAGAAAAAACTTTTGACTCGGTGCTCGATATTTTGAAATTTTAACCGACCCATTATAAGCCGGGAATCGGAAAGTGGAATAGTTGAGGCTAAAGATATTGAAAATTAATACCCGTATTTTCAATATCTTTAGCCCATCATCATTTAATCCTTCCTTCCAAGTCGTTCTGCACGTTCAATCACATCCCTGTACACCTGTCGGCCCTGCTCCAACACATCCAATGCCTCTTTTTGTTGAGCCGGTGTATCATACAGCCCTTTGGTTTTCACCCACTCCTCAAACTGGTCAGTTACGGCTATAAACTTCCTCGCTGGCGCTGCATAACCTGCTGGCCGACCTTTAACATTGATAAAAACCGGGTTGGAATGTACGCCTTCCCCCCGGGCCACTAACCATCCTGAATCGTCTATACTGATGGCCTCATCCAGGTCTTTTCCACTTTTGATTACTTTTCCATTATAGACGATCTCTACCGGTATGCTTCCTTCCGGCATGACGGCCTGTGCCTTCACATTGAGTTTTACCTTTTTTCCCTTGACATTAATCTCACTTCCCGGTTGTTGCCCATTGACCTCAAAGAAAATCATTGGGCCTTTGGTAATAAAACTACGCCCCGCCTGGAGGCCAGCCCGCCAGTTGTCCATGGTGAAAGGTTTATCTTCCAGGTTTACATATACCCTTGGTGTGTCTTTGATATGCCAGTCAGGTCCGGCCGTAGCCATCACGCGAAATCCACAATTGAGCAAATCGTACCATACTTCCTGCTGTCCGCCATTGCCATAGATCTCGGCCAGCTGGATTTTTCCCAGGGCCACATCTACTGGCATTTCAAATCCAGTAGATGGCCAGGGCGCTTTGATCTGCTCACCTTTTGTAATGAAATTGCCAAAGTGGGCGCCTATTGTTGTAGCTCCCTGATCCAGGGCCTCCTGCAATACGTAGGCATTGGGTGGATAGTCCGGCCCGGCCAGTTCACCCAGTGCACCAGAGCTAATCGGCTGAATCATATAATCCAACCCAAGAAAAGCCAGGTGTCCCAATGGGTTGTTGCGGTACTCCTCACCATAGGTGATGATGTGCTGATCTGTACTAAAAGCCTTGCGCACCCCCATAGGGTATTCATCGGCATAAATTGCGTGGGTATTCCATTCGCCTTTAAGGGTTAATATGGCCGATACGTGCAAGTCTTCAGCTTGTGACACCAGCGGCCAGTATCTGGTAAACTGCACCGGCATCCCGGCATCGGTGGTATGAATATGCGTATGGCCTGAATACCATCCGCGCCCCGGCATATCGATCCATCGCTCCAGTGCCACATCCACCTGACCATTTTCCGGCACTTTTAGCGTGATGGGCTTATATTCATAACCGTGATAAACCCGGGCAGTTTTACCTTCGGGACTTACACCCAGGCTTACCTCACTGCCCACATAAAAGTAGGGGCCGGGCTGAAATTTCCAAAGCGTGGTTCGCATACCACGTGTACCCCTCAACGCATAGGCCGGGCCCTTCAATGGAGACCAGTAGGCATTGTCATTTTCATCAGTTACTTCCAACCGTGCCTGCAGGGGTTTGCCTGTCACGGCATCTGTGATATTAAACCGTATGGCTTCGTCAAAGTCTGGCAAACCATCGTTGGCTATGTGATCATATGCCGACAAGGGCGCCAGGTCAACTTCCTTGCCCGGAAAAGAACGCAGTGGCGCTGCCTGCATAGGAATACCCTGCAGTCGCAGTGTGGCTTCAGCCTTGTTCCCCAGGCTGTCAGCAAGGGTAACGGTATTGGCCGAGGCCTTTGCTTCGTAGGGATATAAAACAACAAAGGTATACCGTAAAGCACCTGCCTCCAGCCAGATGCGCTTATTCCAAAAAAGGATATCGTCACTCGGCTTGCTGCGCATATCCAGACTGACTGCTTCTTGTCGTTGGTTGCTAATTTCTACCAGCAATACGTTGGAATGTTGCACCTGTACTTCATACAGCGGGTTTTCCCATACGACCTCAACAGCATCATTAATATTAAAGTGAATAGCAGGCTCCTTTTGAATTAACTCCGCAAAGTAGTCACGACATTCCTGCAACAGTTGCTTTTGCCTGGCCCGGGCTTTACTGATTTGATCCATGACGATGGATGCATTGATGAGCAGGTTTTCGTCATCAGTAAGCGTTCTGATCTTCCAGGAAGCGGCTCGCAACTCCTGCCATGAACTGAATATCTCCACGGCCCGGGGATCGTTGCGGCGCATAACCTGTATGGCCATCAGGTAGTCATTGAGCTCTTCCAGTTCCGGGTCGGTATGGCCGGGGTGAGCTACAGCAGGAACCACACTTTGAAAGATGAGAAAAAAGAACAGGGCTACAGGAAGTAAATGCTTTATCATTGGTCTATAAATTTGTTTTTATTAAGGCTGAAAGTGTGTTATAAAGGTTTTTCAAATATGCGATTTTTTGAGAAGAAAGCGGAAATGTACTAGAAAGTTTTTCGGGCACACCTCACAGGCTGTTGCGGCAGCATCCAATGATTTTTCGCTCTTCTAATAAAACCTTCACCTTTGAGCCTTCATTAAAACAAGCAACCTCTCCTGGAAATTTTCTACCTTTAGCCCTTTCAACAATATACCTGTCGTATGAATAAATTAATATCAACCCTCCTGCTACTGACTGTTTTGTGGTCATGTCAGCAAACCAAACAACAAGACACCGCGCAACAAACTGATTATAGCGCCGCCATAGATTCCTCACGTATAGCGTTGAAATCCGTGATGGACAAAACAAAAGTACCCGGGCTGAGTGCATCGGTAAGTATAGACGGAGAAATGGTGTGGTCGGAGGGCTTTGGCTATGCTGACCTGGAGGCCAAAAAACCAGTAGATCCTGCCCATACCCTCTTCAGGATAGGTAGTGTATCCAAGACATTGACTGCCACAGGCCTGGCTCTATTGTTTGAAAAAGGCCTCATAAAACTCGATGCTGAAGTACAAACCTACGTGCCTTATTTTCCAAGAAAAGCGTACCCCATCACTGTCCGCCAGGTGGGTGGCCACATTGCAGGTATCAGGCATTATATTGGTGATGAGATGTATAGCAGCAAATTCTATCCATCTGTAAGAGAAGGAATGGAAATATTTATGAATGACAAGCTGGAATTTGAACCCGGCACAAAATATCACTACTCCAGCTACGGCTGGAACCTGATTAGTGCTGTGATGGAAGGCGCAACTGGTCAGGATTTCCTCACCTACATGAAGGAACAGGTGTTTCAACCCCTGGAACTACACAACACCCACCCCGAACAGACACAGGCCCCCCTGTCCAATACAACGCGCTATTATCGCTTTAATAATGGTGAAACAGAAGAGGCTCCCTTTGTAGACAACAGCTATAAATGGGCAGGAGGGGGTTTTATTTCCACCAGCGAAGACCTTATAAAATTTGGAAATGCCCACTTGTTATTGCCGGGATTTTTAAAAACTGAAACCCTTCAGGAATTTATCCGCCCACAGATGATCAACGATACAACAACAACGACTTATGGTATAGGCTGGGTAAACCGCATTACAGCGGATGGTGTAAAATATTACGGACATAGCGGAGGTTCTGTTGGGGGCATCACTATGTTGGCTATCTATCCGGAATACAACGTAGTCGTAGCCCTGGTGTCCAATTCATCCAACGTAAGTTATAATGGTGTATTTCATAAAATGGCTGCCTGGTTTGACACTGCCAAAAACAGTAAATCCATTACCCTTGAATAACAGTTGCCCAAGAGGTAACACTTACAGGGATTCTTTTCGAAACTCAGCGCATATTAGTTATCAGGGACTCAGCAGGCACCCCATGGCCTTTTCGATTCGGGCCTCCAACAGGTCTTCTTTCTCGAAATAAGAAAATATCTTGACCAGTACCTGATCCACAATAGTATCGGGACATGAGGCTCCGCTGGTAATAATGATATTTAAGGGCCTGCCGGTATCGGGTAAGAATCCATGTGTTACTTTCTTTTCCTTTTGGCGGAAATCAAAATGATGGATCTCATCTTTAGATTTAATTTCATCGGGAGCGCTGATAAAATAAGTGGGGAATTTCTCTTCGCAGAGCTCAACAATATGAGAGGTATTACTACTGTTGTACCCGCCTACAATAACGGCCATGTCAGCTTCAATCTCCAGCAAGGCGCGTGTAGCCTCCTGATTATCGTTGGTAGCATAACACAGGGTATCCCGCGTATCCGCAAAATGACTGCGGTAATTGGCTTCCCCGTAGCGGGCGGTAATCACCTTGCGCAGGTAATCAGCAATGGCCTGAGTCTCACTGGCCAACATAGTTGTCTGGTTGACCACACCAAGCCGCACCAGGTGTTTTTCCGGGTCGAAACCAGCTGTAAACCGTCCTTCAAAAGTTCTGAGAAAATCATCCTTACTCATTCCACCTGCTATATAATCCCCGAGCAACCTGGCCTCCCGAATATCACGTATGATGAGTGCTGCTCCCGAAACACTGCTATGCGAGAAGGTCGCCCGGGTTTCTTCATGCCTGTATTTGCCATGAATAATAATGGTATAATCCTCTTTTCCTAACTTTTCTGAACGGTTCCAAACTTTTTCCACAAATGGACAAGTGGTATTGTAACGCTGCACTTCTATGCCAATGCGTTCGAGTTTTTGTTCTATTTCAATGGTTGTACCAAAGGCCGGAATAATGACAATATCATCCTTATTGAGTTCATCCCATGATATAAAGGGGGTACCATCGGTATCCATAATAAACCGGATACCATGCTTTTGCAAATCGGCATTAACCAGGGGATTATGGATCATCTGGCTCAACAAAAACACCCTTTTGTCCGGATTTTCTTTTACAGCCTTATAACTAATTTCAATGGCGTTTTCCACGCCGTAACAGAAACCGAAATGACGGGCTATGATAAACCGCACACTGCCAAGATCCAGTACAGCCGGCTGAAAATCCTGTTTACGAGGATCCTGAACGCGCCGGTATTCCTTAATCATCCCGGTGAGGGAAGACCTGTAATATTGAGGTATGTCAAATTTTTTAATGGCCTGGTTGTTTTTGTATTCAGCAACAAATATAAGGACTTAAAACTCAATAGGTACCACGATTTGAGTCTGGTCCCACATCAAAACCATATCGGCTCCGTCAACGGTCTTTTCGAAGGTGATGGTAAATTGCTCAAAAACTTTATCAGTGGTGATCATCGGCACTTCTACTTCGAGTACATCCCGCCCGGGGTCTTTGTTGGCCACTCCCGTACGCCAGTCATCTCCCCATTGTCCGTATTCACTGTTAAGGATTACCTGCCAACGGTCTTTTCCCGGTATAGTCCACAAAGAATATTTCCCTTTGGCCAGGGCAATTCCTCCAAAGATAATGTCCTGATTAGTACTAAAAACGGTAGCTTCATTGGCTCCGGTACGCCATACACTATCGAAAGGCACAAGCCCTCCAAATATTTCCCGCCCATTTTTATAGGGGCTGCAATATTGCACGGACAATACTTCACCGAACTCCGCATAGGCTTCCGGGCTAAAAGACTTGGTATGCATCCTTCTTGCAACCAGCATCCCAATAACGACTACTACCAATATACCAACAACTATGATTACTCTTTTCATGTCCCTTTAAAAAATTCCTGTTTCGCAAAGATTAAAAAATAAACCTATTTATTTCTTTAACGGGAATACAAAAAACAAGTTTTTTATTACACATATACAGCTCAAATTTTTAATTACCCCCCGGGCTTATTATTTTTGTGGCTGCAAATTTAAAATTATACCATTATGTTAATGTTTGGATCAGTGCTCGTGTTGTTTGTTCTCGCCATCGTATCTGCCTGGACGGTACCTAATTCTAAGGTGAGCAAAAACAAGCACGACATCAATGTTTAATCCGTAATCACTGCTGTAGCCTCTATTTCTACCAGAAATTCAGGAGAAATCAGCGCTTTTACTTCTACCATCGTTGTGGCGGGTTTTATTTCACCGAAAACCTCTGCGTGTGCACGCCCTATCGCTTCCCATTGAGAAATATCGGTCACATACATGCGTGTCCTGACTACATCGGCCATATCTGCACCACCTTGCAGCAATGTTTTCCTTATGATCTCCAGTATTCTAACGGTCTGCTCATAAGGATCCCCTATTGCATAAGGCAAACCCTCCTTTATAGCAACCGTTCCGGATACCTCAATGGTATTTCCGGCCTTTACGGCCCGGCTGTATCCCACCAGGTTTTCCCATTTGGCGCCGGTGAGAATGTGTAATTTGCTTTGGCTCATGTCAGTTTGGTTATGATTTTAGTAAATATTTCCCGTAGTAATTCCCGGACGGCCGCAGCCTTATCATCATCGTAGGCACTTTCCCCATTATTCAAGTAGTTTACCTTGGTCATTTCCAGCTGCAAAGCAAACTGATTTTTGGACTGCATGCCAAAGTGACGAGTGATATAACCCCCGCTGAATGGCCGATTAAGGGCCGTACTATAACTGCTTTTTCGCAATGTATCCCACACCTCCGCAATGATCTCACTACTACATGATTCCCCATCGGCCGTGCCCAGTATGAGGTCAGGGAAAGGCCCGCTATACAATGCCCCGACCCGCTGATTAATGGAATGGGCGTCCCATAACAGCACCTGGCCAAATTGTTGCTTAAGATCGGAAAGTAATTCCCGGATTTTATCGTGATATGGCCGAAAATACTTTTCGATCCTTCGTTTGATCTCCGCTTCATCAGGTGGCTCGTCACGATAAATCTGCTCTCTTCTAAAATTGGTGAGGGGAACCAATCCGGTGATGAGCCTCCCGTCATTATACAGTGCCTGCCCCTGTGGATCTCGGTTTAAATCAACCACCCAACGATGGTGTGTAGCAACAATAACGGTAATACCACTTTCAGTCACAAAATCATAAAGATGATCAATTAACCAGTCGGCATCAGTGCAATTAGCCAACACGTGGGGATCCATTCTATTTTTTATTTCATCCGGAATATAGATCCCCGCATGTGGCACGCTGACCAGAATGGGTACTCTTTCCTTTTTTGGATACAAAACTTTATATAATTCTTCAGAATGTGTGGTACTCATCGCACTTTTAATCTTCCTACTAAAATAGGAAGAAAAAAGGACAAGTATGATCCAAAATAAAATTTTCCTTCGAACGGTCGTATTGATATTCATTCAGCGGGTTACCCACAAATGAACTACTCCGGGGCAGAGCTCCGAAGTATCAAATGGAGATTTTTGTTTTTTCCGACCCAGAGGGTGGGGGAATTAAACCACTTTTTGATTAAATGTAATCCTTCGCAACGGA
>JAOUKJ010000437.1 GCA_029882675.1 Cyclobacteriaceae bacterium | reverse complement strand
TTACTTCAACTCAGGGGTTTTTCCAGTCAGGATTTTGCACGCGTCCATCCCGGCGGATCTTTGGGAAAAAGGTTGTACCTGAAAGTAGAGGACATCTATGTGAATAATGAACTGCCCGTGGTAAGTGTTGAGATGGGAACGGAAGATGTGATAATGGAAATAACCGCCAAACGGTTGGGGGCAGCTGCTGTAACTGATCCTGACGGCCAATTGTGCGGGATAATTACCGATGGGGATTTAAGGCGTATGCTCGCTACTCAACCCCAATGGCAGTTGCTCAAAGCAAAGGATATCATGGGCAACAAGCCTAAAACACTGGATAAAGGCGCTTATGCCGTGGAAGCCCTGGAACTGATGCAACAAAATAATATAACACAGATCATCGTAATGAATAAAAATAAAATAGCAGGTTTTGTACATTTGCATGATCTTTTAAAAGAAGGAATAGTATAAAGGTATGGTTGAAAAAGAAAATATTTATGCCGTCATCATGGCCGGCGGAATTGGCAGTCGCTTTTGGCCTGCCAGTAGGGAAAGTACCCCAAAGCAATTTCTGGATATGATGGGAACCGGTAAAAGCCTGCTTCAGGTGACTGTAGACAGGCTTTCCAACATTTGTCCGGTAGAAAATATTCTTATTGTCACCAATAAAAAATATGGTGGCCTGGTCAGGGAACAAATACCTGAATTGTTGGATCACCAGATCCTGTTGGAACCCATAGGAAGGAATACAGCCCCCTGTATCACGTATGCGGCTTATAAAATTAAAAAGTTAAATCCCAGAGGGATCATGCTGGTGGCACCTTCAGACCATGCCATTTTTAACGAACCCAAATTTATCTCTACAGCCAATATAGCCCTTGAAGAGGCGGCAAAGGATGATAAACTCATTACAATGGGGATCAAACCGCACCGTCCTGAAACAGGCTATGGCTATATCCAGTATATCCATGATGAAAATGAGGTAAAAAAAGTCAAAACCTTTACCGAAAAGCCGGAGCTCTCACTGGCAAAAAAATTTATTGAGAGCGGTGACTTTGTTTGGAATTCGGGGATGTTTATTTGGTCAGTAAATGCCATCATAGAAGCGATTGAGGCTTATATACCCGATGTGGCGGAGATCTTTCATGAAACTTTGGATAGTCTGCTTACAGAAAAAGAGGAAAATGCCATAAACATTGCATACTCCCAGTGCAAAAGTATTTCTGTTGATTACGGAATCATGGAAAAGGCACGTAATGTATTTGTCATTCCTGCAGAATTTGGCTGGTCTGATCTCGGTTCATGGGCTTCATTACATGAAATGTCTAAAAAAGACAAAGCAAATAACTACGTTGATGCCAATACACTCACCTTTGATGTAAGGAACTCAATCATTAAAGGGCCAAAAGACAAGCTTATTGTCGTGGAAGGTTTGGATGGTTATTTGGTAGCCGAACATGATAATGCCATACTTATTTGTAAAAAGGACAATGAAAGGCAATTCAGAACCATGTTTGCTGAAATTAAGAAAACAAAAGGTAAAGAGTATTTGTGAAACGGAATGCAATTTTTGCCACCCTGGCCACATTCGCCGTTATTGCAGGCGGTATATGGGGGTATGATTACTATTTCAATAAGGAAGACTGGACCATCTGGTCGCTGGTGCCTGAAAACTCAGCCCTCGTTTATGAACCGGAAGGGGGTTCAGGCCCCTGGAATAATTTTCTGAACAGTAAAATAGGCCAATCACTGGATCACATTCCGGCCTTTGCGCGAATGCATCAGGATCTGATAGGCCTGGACAGCCTGTTGGGAACAGAGGTGCTGGAGAAGCTTACGAGCGGTGGCCATCTCCTGATTACAGCCACCCCTGTGTCGGGCTCGTCTTTTGATTACCTTTTTATTATTGATGCAGGAAAAAGCAATACAGGCGCATCTGTGGTCAGAGCACTTGATAAGCTGATAAAGGAAAATAACCTCCAGGTAAATAAAAGGGTCTATAATGGCATGACAATCAGTGAAGTGAAATTTGAAGACCAGCTGTTTTCATTTTCAGACAGAGAGGGCTTTTGGTTTGGAAGTTATACGCCCTTTCTGGTCGAAGATGTTGTCAGACAATTTACTGAAAAGGAGGGTATCGGCTTTGCCGAGGTCAATCCCGAACTCTACCGCAACTCAAAAATTAAAAATGATTTTGGAAATATCTACTTCAATTTCAATCAGCTGTCGCTTCTGCTCAATACTTTTCTTGCCCCGGGCCTTCGATCAACCGACAGTCCATTGGCGAAGACCGGTAAATCTGCGTTTTATGATATAAGCATCGATGATGAACTCATTATGCTTAACGGATTTAGTTTTTATTCCGGGCCGGATCAGTATTTGTCGAACCTCAGTCAGACACCACCCACCTCCAGCAATATCGAAATGTACCTCCCATCAGGTACTGCCTTTGTTTACCATTACCTGACAAATTCAACGACAGAAAATGAGGCCTTTAATGCTACCCTGCACGGCGAAATGGCCCATGTTATAATGGAAGCCACGACCATCGCCAAGGCCGACCAACTTTTACTCTTTCGATCTAAGCGAGCAGATAAAAGTTTGGCCTTTCTCGATGAACTTGCCCGGACAATTGCTGATGATAACCCCGGCGATACGGTTTATTACGAGCACTATTCAGACTTTGTGATTACCGAGCTCAAAAAGGAGGCCTTGAACGTGTTTCCTGAAAATAGTTCCTGGGATACATATTACTATACCCGCATAAACGACCTCATCGCGATGGGAAATACCCTACAGGCCGTGAAGGATTTTGTGCTCGACATTGAAACAGAAAATACCTGGGGTAAATCAGTAAAAAACAGAAAGTTTTTAGAAAATCTGCTCGGGGAGGCAAATTTCAACTTTTACTTTGACCTCAACAAAGGCTGGGATCTGATTACAAGCCAGCTGCATGACGACTGGAAGGCCTTTCTCAGTGATAACCAGGTGTCTTTCAGGAACTTTAATCTGGGAGCCATACAATACAGTTATACCGACAATAACTTTTATTCCAACGTTTCACTTTCTTTTCAAGCGGAATCGGCCAACCTTTTCACTGAGCGGAAAAGACTCGCTGCCGATCTGTCCATTGCCTTGTCAGCCCGGGCCATCACCAAGCCAAAGGTGGTGAGAAACCACCTGGATCAGAGCAGGGAAGTGATTATTCAAAGTGAGGACAAAAGGCTGGTACTGATCAGTTCTGAGGGGAATATCATGTGGGCAGATTCTTTGGATGGTGAAGTGCAGGGTGAAATAATGCAGATTGATTATTACCGCAATGGTAAGCTCCAGTATTTTCTTTGTAGCGACTCTTCCATATATATCATTGACCGGCTGGGTAATACACTGGAAGGCTATCCGAAAAAATTGCCATTTAAAGTGGATCAGGTGGCGGTCATCGATTATGACAACAGCAAGCGTTATCGCTTTCTGATAAGTGATGTGCGGGGTAATCTATTTATGTATGATATAGAAGGAAAAAACCTGGAGGGTTGGCAACCTGTGGCGCTGGACGGCCGGCTTGCCGCACCTCCGCGGCATGTACGGGTTCGTGGCCGTGATTTTATCATTGCCGTGCAGGAAAATGGCCAGGTAAACCTGCTCACCCGAAGAGGTGAACGGGTTGAGGGTTTCCCGGTTGACATGGGTAATCAGCTTACTCCGGTTTATGCCCTGGAAAACCTGTCTGATTTTGAAAATAGTTATCTCGTCTTTATCACTACCGATGGCCTGCTCACGAAATTGAATTTTAAAGGGGAAATAAAATATTCCCAGCAACTTTTCAGGGC
>JAOUKJ010000436.1 GCA_029882675.1 Cyclobacteriaceae bacterium | reverse complement strand
CCAATAAGCCCACTGCAAGTCTGTGTCGAGATTCATTTTCACAGCGCCATATTCAATCGCTTCCCTGATTTGGTGCTGTTCAGATCCCGAACCACCATGGAAAACGAAATTCACGGGATTGTTTCCTGTATTGTATTTCTGCTGGATATAGTCCTGTGACTTTTTCAGTATTACGGGCTCGAGTTTTACATTGCCTGGCTTATAGACACCGTGTACATTACCAAAAGCGGCTGCTACAGTGAAGTTCTCACTTACTGAGCGAAGTTCCTCAAATGCATAAGCCACCTCTTCGGGTTGAGTATAAAGTTTTGAGCTGTCTACGTCAGTATTGTCTACGCCATCTTCTTCGCCACCGGTTATGCCCAGTTCGATCTCCAGTGTCATGCCCATTTTGTCCATGCGTTTCAGGTATTCTTTCGAAACGCTGATATTTTCCTCCAGCGACTCCTCTGAAAGGTCCAGCATGTGAGAGCTGTATAATGGCTTGCCTGTTTTGGCGAAATACTCTTCCCCGGCATCAAGAAGGCCGTCAATCCAAGGTAATAATTTTTTTGCTGCATGATCTGTGTGCAGAATGACAGATACCCCATAATGCTTTGCCATCGTGTGAACATGCAATGCGCCCGCAATACCACCGGCAATGGCTGCTGCCTGGCCTTCATTTGAAAGACCCTTTCCGGCCATAAAAGCGGCCCCTCCGTTAGAAAACTGTATAATAACCGGAGAATTTACCTTTTTGGCCGTTTCAAGCACAGCGTTGATACTGCTCGATGAAGTGACGTTTACTGCAGGGATTGCGAAATTATTTTCATTGGCATAATCCAGCAATTCTTTTACTGCTTTTCCTGTTATTACACCGGGTTCCATTGTCATTGTTGCCATAAATCTATTGTTATTGATCTTTTAAATTACGAATGGCAAAATTAGACATACCATTGCGATTAGCCAATAAATGCACTGTTTATCTTGTCGGTTTATTAATCCTTTAAATGCGTAAACGTATTTCAGGAATAGAATAAAAAATGATTTTCATCACCCGCTGGAATTGAAATACATTAAAAAAGAAAATTTTAGTGCCCTGATTTACCAACGCACTAAAATTTACGAATATTAAGTTTTTCGATTTTGTACTTACATAAGTGCGTAACACCGGAGATGAAGCTTTTATTTCATCTCCTTGTCTAACACTATTTCTTATGACAACGTCATAATGCCAATTTCCCGCTTTTCTTTCCAGGCAGCATTGGTGTAGTCAGGGAATTTTACGGGTACGCTTCCCAGCTCTACTGAAATTGCTGAAAGAGGAAGCACAGCTGACCATGACGCCCCATCGTATACGTCCATGTCCAGCGGCAGGCCTTTATTCAGACAATCCAGTACCCTGTAGTTCATTACAAAGTCCATGCCGCCGTGGCCGCCGTGTTTTTCAATTTCTGATTTGAGTTCTTCCCAAATGGGATGGTTGAATTTTTCCCTGTACGCTTTATATTCTTCCTCTTTTAACCAATCATGTCCTTTTCCTGCCAAAGACAACCGGCTGGGGTATCCCTCATGGTAGGCTTTTGTTCCGGCCAGGACGTTCTTCCGGCTATAAGGCCTGTGTGTAACCACATCGTGTTGCATTAGGATAGACCGGCCTTTGGCCGTTTTAATCAGACTATTGTTCATGTCGCCATGCTTAAAGTCATCCCGGTTATAAAATTCATCTGACGGATCTATGGTTTTAGAAAACTCCGTTAGAGAGGCCTGCAAAGAACTCATAGATACCATATAGTCGAACTTGTCTCCACGGTTAATGTCCATATACCAGGCAATAGGTCCCAGCCCGTGTGTAGGATACAGGTTGCCGTCTGTAGTTATATGATGACGTATTCTCCAGCTTTTGTAATAAGCATCGCCAAACAAATGAGGGGTTAGCAGGTTGTGTATATAAGCACCTTCACCGTATGTCAGTGTACCGAATATATCATTCCGTACCATGTTCAGTATCCATAACTCCTCATTGCCATAGTTTACATTTTCCAGCATCATGCAGTTTTTCTGCGTTTCTTCTGCTGTTCTTACCACACTGTTCAGTTCTTCCAGTGTTAAGCCCACAGGAACCTCTGTCACAACGTGCTTCCCTCTTTTCATGGCTTCAATAGCCATTGGGGCATGCAATTCCCATGGAGTGGCGATCACAATCAGGTCAATGTCATCGCGCTGTACCATTTCCTTCCATGCATCGGGCGTGCCACTGTATACAGCCGGCTTTGGCTTCTGCCCGGCCTCTTTCACGATTTTTACGGCACGATTTGCCATTTCTTCCCTTATATCACACACGGCTGTCACTACCCCTTTCTCAGGGTACATGGCGGCATAATGCCTCACGTGTCCACTGCCGCGGCTTCCCGTACCGATAAACCCGACTCTTACCTGTTTGATCGGATCCGTTTTCAATCCGATAACAGATTGGCCAGCCGCAGGCCGGGTAGTGATGCGGTCATTAATTTTATTGGCCAGATCCAAACGGTCTGAAGCCATAGTGCTTCCCCCCAATCCAAACATTCCGGCACCTAATGTTGCCTTTAATAAAAAATCACGTCGTTTTAAGTCCATCGATTATCCTTTCAAGTTTAAATTTATATCTACTATTGAAATTGTAAATATATACTAACTTTTGGAAAAGTGTATATTTACGTCAATAAGCATAATCTTTTATAACAACCTTTTGGAAATACTTTTTGTCATCGGCGCGACACAGGCTGCTTTTCACGGTTTTTTGGTTTTTAGTAAAAAGCTGACTGGTCAGACTCCATCAGAGTACCTCAGTACACTTTGAATGCAGACCTGCAACAATCAGTGATCATGATGATCATGGCCTTTTCCTTTATGCTTCTGGTGGCCTTTGCCTTTGTAGTGACCTTTTCCCTTCGGGTGATGCTGTTTCTTTTCATGGTGATGATGGTTGCCGGTTTCTATTTCAATTTTCACTTTACCCTTAGTATGGAGGTGTGGAAATACGGTGCAGCCTGACATTAGTCCGCCGGTTAAAAGCATCGCAATAAAGATTATCAGGTGACTTCTCATAAGTATATTACTGATCAAATTAAAAAAACAAAACTACTATAATATTTCTCTCTGTTGCCAAGCCTCTCGGCAAAAGAAGCTATTTCCCGACAAAATGTCGATATGTAATGATCTGGTAATATGCCCTGTAAAGGCGGGCGTCCGAATTCTCACGGATATGTCCGAACATATACGCTTGCTCGCTTGGCTCATAAAAACACCCAACCTTTGTAAATGCAAATAAAAAATACACGTTCAAAGTGACCGAATTACACAAAATGAGAAAAGCGAATAATTAATCTATTCAAAATAAAAATAATATGATGTACAAACCTTATGGAATTGCTGGGCCTGAAAGTGCCTCAATATTATCCATTTTGGCTCGATCCTGCTATTGATATTTCCAAGACTGATACCTCACTGCTTTCTCCGGGTTTCAAGCTGGAAGGAGCCTATTTTATTTTACCCTTAATAGCCATGACCCTCCTGCTCAATATTCTGGCAGAAGAATTCTACTTCAGGGCATGGCTGATGCCAAAAATGATGCGATACAACCATTGGAGTTGGGTTATCAACGGGCTTCTATTTGGGCTTTATCATATTTTTCAGTTATGGTTAATGCCCGTTATTCTGGTCAACAGTCTGATCATGGCCTGGGTAGTTTATATGAGCAAAAGCATATGGCCGGCCCTGGTCATCCACCTGACAGTAAACTTTCTCGGGGCTGGGCTGGGCATCATGCTGCTTATACTGGGCTAAATAGATTTCAACAAA
>JAOUKJ010000041.1 GCA_029882675.1 Cyclobacteriaceae bacterium | reverse complement strand
AAAAGGCTTGATCCTACCAAGCTTGTTGCCGGGGCCAAAAGTGTAATTGTATTATTGTATAATTATTTTCCGCAAAATATATTGCCAACGGATGATGGCTATAAAATCTCGAAGTACGCTTATGGAGAAGACTATCACACGGTCATAAAGGATAAATTAAGAACACTTTGTGAACGATATATTGAATATGCCGGAGCCTTTTCCGGCAGGGTGTTTGTTGATTCAGCACCCGTACTTGAACGCGTCTGGGCACAAAGGGCAGGCTTGGGCTGGATTGGAAAGAACACTTTGCTACTCAGTAAGCAAAAAGGTAGTTATTTTTTTGTTGCTGAAATAATTTTAGATCATGAATTCGAATATGATAATCCGTTAAATACAGACTACTGTGGTACCTGTACCGCATGTGTTGATGCCTGCCCTACGAATGCAATCACCCCACATCAAATCGATGCGAGAAAATGCATCTCCTACCTTACGATTGAATTGCGAGAGCAAATCCCCGAAGATTTTAAAGGCACCTATGAAGACTGGATTTTTGGTTGTGATATATGTCAGGAGGTTTGTCCCTGGAATCGTTTTTCCACTCCTCATCAGGAACCCCGGTTTCATCCTCATTCGATGCTTAATGCAATGGATAGGAGCCATTGGGAGGAATTCACTCAGGATATTTTCACCACTGTATTTAAAAAATCGGCCGTTAAACGAACGGGGTTTAACGGCCTGAAAAGAAATATAGATTTTTTAAAAGATTGAGCGATTAGAGTTCCCTGACCCAGATATTTCTGAAGCTGATCAGATCGCCGTGATCCTGAAGTACCAATGGAAGTTTGTCTGCATGTGCTTTATATTCAGGAAGACCGATGTACGGGGTATGTCCTTTAAGTTGGGTGTGGTTCTGTATCAGCACGCCGTTATGGATTACAGTAATATAAGCAGGTTTCACCAATGAACCATCTTTGGCAAATTCAGGGGCGTCATAGATGATGTCGTAGGTCTGCCATTGTTGGGGTGGACGTGAGGCATTGACCAGGGGCATATATTGTTTGTAAATACTTCCGGCCTGACCATTGCTGTAGGTCCTGTTTTCCCAGGAATCCAATACCTGAACTTCATATATTCCCTGAAGGAATACGCCACTGTTGCCGCGGGCCTGCCCTTTTTTTGAAAGGATAGCCTCAGGCGTACGCCATTCAATATGTAACTGGATATCGCCAAAACCCTGTTTGGTCTGTATGGTGCCTGTTTTGGGTTTAACGGTTACTACCCCATTCTCAAAAGTCCACCCGGCCTTACCTCCTGTTGAGTTTTCCCAGGCATCCAGGCCGTCTTTTCCCAGCAGGATAATGGCATCGGAGGGGGGGGTGCCATCAACAACACCGGTTATGATTTTTGGTTCGGGATTCCATACTTCTGTTTCTTCAGGTTTCATTTCCTGTGCCACAGAGGCCATATAAAAAAGGCAAAGGGTGCTTAACAAAATTGTTTTCTTGAATGTTATCATGTTATTGAGTTTAGCTATTTATTCTTTTGCAATGATATGAAAAACTTTTTAAAACCAACAGAATATATTTTGCTGATTACCTAAAATACGCAAGCGTATTTTAGGCATTAAATAAAAAGGTGTTTTCCCGCCCCGAGGGCGGTAAAACATTTAAAATATGCTATTTTTGGTGCACTTGAATAAGTGAGTGGACTTTAGATTAAAAACGTAGAATTCTGTTATATTTTGAACATTATTAAATGTTCCTTAAATCCGTAGGCGGATTTAAGGGATTACTTCCCTGTTTTAACACAAAATACACCCGGACGAAATACAAATACCTTAATTGCTGGGATTAACTGATTTGACACACTATTTTTGCGGCATGGCAGAGAATATCCTGATTCTGGACTTCGGTTCACAATATACCCAACTCATCGCCAGGCGTGTGAGGGAACTTAATGTTTACTGTGAAATACATCCGTATAACAATCCACCGGTTATCACAGACAACACCAAAGGCGTGATCCTTTCCGGAGGGCCATGTTCAGTGCTCGACGATGATGCACCTGATATTGACTTATTGCCCTATACTTCCAAAGTGCCTGTGTTGGGTATTTGTTACGGAGCCCAGCTGATGGCTCATAAGGAGGGTGGTGAAGTAATGCCCAGTCGGATCAGAGAGTATGGAAGGGCTAAACTAAATAAAGTGGATCAGCACAATGCGCTTTTCAAAGAGATAGAAGTTGATACCCAGGTTTGGATGTCTCATGGTGATACCATTACCAAACTACCAAAGGGTTTTGAAGTAATTGCCAGTACTGAAAGTATTAACGTAGGTGCATATAAGGTGAAGGATGAAGATATATATGGTATTCAATTCCACCCTGAAGTAACACATACGGTTCATGGAAAGGACATCCTTCGAAATTTCGTTGTACATATTTGTAAGAGTACACAGGATTGGACGCCTGATATATTCATTGAAAGCACGATTGATCAGCTGAAAACACAGTTGGGTAATGATAAGGTGGTGATGGGGCTGTCAGGGGGAGTGGACTCTTCAGTGGCTGCTACACTTGTTCACCGGGCTATTGGAGCAAATTTGTATTGCATATTTGTTGACAATGGATTGTTGAGACATCATGAATTTCAGGATGTGCTTGATTCCTACCAGCATATGGGATTGAACGTGAAAGGTGTAGATGCCAAAGACCGGTTTTATAAAGCCCTGAAAGGTTTGTCAGATCCGGAGGAGAAGAGAAAAGCCATAGGTAAAACCTTTATTGAGGTTTTTGATGAAGAGGCTCATCGTATAAAGGATGTTAAGTGGCTGGGGCAGGGTACTATTTATCCTGATGTGATAGAAAGTATATCAGTAAAAGGGCCTTCAGCTACCATAAAATCACATCATAATGTAGGTGGACTTCCCGATTTCATGAAGCTAAAAGTAGTGGAGCCTCTCAATACGCTTTTTAAAGATGAAGTGCGACTGGTAGGTAAAAATCTGGAAATTGATGATGTGATCCTGGGGAGACACCCCTTTCCGGGGCCAGGCCTGGGTATTCGCATTCTGGGAGACGTAACCCCCGATAAGGTAAAAATATTGCAGGAAGTAGACCATATTTTTATTACCGGACTCAAGGAATATGGTTTGTATCAGGATGTATGGCAGGCATTGGCTGTCTTGCTACCCGTGCAGTCTGTCGGTGTGATGGGTGATGAGCGCACCTATGAAAATGTAGTGAGCTTGCGCGCCGTGTCCTCCCTAGATGGAATGACTGCCGACTGGTGTCACCTTCCTTATGAATTTCTGGCTGATATGTCTAATAAAATAATAAACAGTGTAAAAGGTGTAAATCGAGTAGTTTATGATATCAGCTCTAAACCACCGGCAACCATTGAATGGGAATAATAAACATGCGCATTACATTAATATTTTTACTGTCTGTAGTAGGTAGTGTCACATTGGCCCAAACTGATTTGGAGGTGGGGCAGGTGCAGTTTCAAAATGGCAAGTCACTCTATGAGGAAGGAAAATACGGGTTGGCCAGGGAAACATTAAAAAGCTTAATGACCCCTGGGAAGAATAATGTTTACAGTGAATTTGCCTCCTTTTATTACGGGTTATCGGCATGGCATGAGGGTTTTTCAGCGTTAGCCAGGGAAACCATGATGGCTATTAGAAATAATAATCCGGGCTGGCAACATATCGATGAGGTGAATTACTGGCTTGCCGTCATCAATTTGCACGAGGGTGATTATACCCGGGGCTTATCAGAATTACAGCGTGTTAGCAACAAGCAGTTAAAGGGGATTATAACGGATACCAAAAAATACTTTATTCAACAATTGGATTCCATCGATTCCGTTCAAATTCTTCATGAAGTTTTTCCGGGAGATTCTGTTGTTGGAGAGCGATTGGCAGACCTTATTGCAGCGAAGCCCTACAGGGAACGCGATATGCCCCTGTTAAGGGAGTTGATCGCTACTTATGGTCTAGATGCAGGTAAGTACGGGGCGATAACCCGTGAAAACAATCCGTTGAAGGAGGAGTATCATGTAGGTATTCTTTTTCCATTTCTTCTGGAAAGGCTCTACCCGGATTTAAAGCCAAAGGTTAATGGTTTTATTTTGGATTTGTACCAGGGCATTTCACTGGCTACCGATTCGCTGAATCAATTGGGTAGTGCTTTGCACCTACATTTATTTGATACATATAGAAACAGGGACTCGACGCGTACCATTTTACAATCAGGCGAGCTAAATAACATGGATCTGATTATTGGCCCGGTGTTTAACAGCAACAGTGACCTGGCCTATGAGTTCGCTGTTGAAAACCGGATTAATGTTGTTCATCCACTCACGAAAAACGAAGAACTCATTAAAGATAATCCGTTTAATTTTCTTTATTCACAGCTCGCTTACCCGGTAGGCCCCAGCGCTGCAAATTATGTTTTGAGTGATTCTACCAATAAACACGGAATGATTTTTTACGGGGAAAATACCAGTGATAGCCTGATTGTTTCCAGTTTCAGGGAAGCGGTGGAAAAGGACAGTGTGCAAATTGTAAGTATCAGGAAAATTTACAAAGAACATGAGCGCGATATCCTTTTGACGCTTGTGGATGAAGCCGTAGTGAATAAAATGGAGGTGGACAGCCTGACCCTGGGTCGGGATAGTGTTGATTTTATTTTCGTAGCTTCATCAGGTAGAGGAGGGGCCATATATTCAAATGTGCTTACTGCGGTCGAAACACGCCCGGACACCATCGAAGTAATAGGTAGTTATCATTGGCCTGATGACAACGTGATAGATATGAAGACATTTGATAATTTGGGGGTAAGATGGTGTGCGCCTGATGCCTTTGATGTTTATAGTAAGAAATTCAAGGTCTTTGAAAAAAAATATATTAAAAGGTACGGCGTTTACCCTTCAAAGCACGCCATCATTGGGTATGATCTGATGTTTTATTTTGGCACACAGTTACAGGAGTCGGGGAAGTATTTCCAACTGGATTTGGGGATAAAAGGTACTGTTGCCGGGCAACTCAGCCCGGGATTAAACTACGCCAATACCCAGTACAATGCCTATGTGCCTGTTATGGGGTGGGATGGTAATAAGTTAGTTATTTTTGATCCGAAAACTAAAAACAATGAGCAGGATAGCAACGAGTATTGAGCTGTTTCAGCAAGGCAATAAATATATTCCCGGAGGTGTAAACTCTCCGGTTCGTGCTTTTAAATCGGTGGGTGGAAGTCCGTTGTTTATGAAATCGGGAAAGGGGGCTTACCTCCATGACGAAGACGGGAATGCTTACATCGACATGATTAATTCCTGGGGGCCAATGATTTTGGGGCATGCGCACCCGTCTATTCAGGAAGCCGTTAAAACGGCCGTTGATGAGGGGCTGTCCTTTGGGACGCCAGGAAGGCGTGAAGTAGAAATGGCGGAATTGATTGTTGAGATGGTTCCCTCCATCGAGAAGGTGAGGATGGTAAATTCCGGAACTGAAGCTACCATGTCTGCAGTACGCCTGGCCAGGGGATATACCGGGAAGGAAAAAATTATAAAATTTGAAGGATGTTATCATGGTCACGGCGACTCCTTCCTGATCGCTGCCGGCAGTGGTGCGGCCACTATGGGAGTGCCTGATAGCCCGGGTGTCACAGTGGGCACAGCCCGGGACACCCTTACGGCTGTATATAATGACCTTAAGTCCGTAGAAAGACTATTAGAGGAAAACCGGGGTAAGATCGCGGCGATAATCGTAGAACCTGTAGGCGGAAATATGGGTTGTGTACCTCCTGAATCTGGCTTCCTGGAGGGTTTAAGAACATATTGTGACCGTGAAAATATCGTTTTGATATTTGATGAGGTCATGACCGGATTCAGGTTATCGCCCGGAGGAGCGCAGGAATTATATGGCGTCAGCCCGGATCTAACGACCCTGGGTAAAATTATTGGCGGCGGGATGCCGGTTGGTGCCTATGGAGGCAAGAAAGAAATCATGTCATTGGTGAGCCCGGAAGGACCAGTGTATCAGGCCGGTACACTTTCAGGAAATCCCGTGGCTATGGCCGCAGGATTGGCTATGCTGAGGGAGTTGAAATCTGATGAGTTGTTTTATGACAGACTGGCGGAAATGACCGGCAAAATTGTGAAGGGGCTGGGGGAAATGTTGGACGATAGTAATATACCACATCAGATCAATCAGGTGGGGTCGATGTACAGCCTGTTTTTTACCGGAGAAAAAGTGATAGATTTTAGCACAGCAAAAAGAGCCGATACCCGGCGCTTTGGTATGTATTTTCACGGCATGCTGGAAGAGGGAATCTATTTACCGCCCTCGCAGTTTGAATCTGTTTTTGTGAGTGGTGCCATTGGGAATGAAGAGGTGGAAAAAATACTTCAAGCTTCGGCAAAAGCCCTGAAAAAGTAATGTATTTCATTTAAGTTTTACAAATTTATTACCTGTGAAGGTTCTTTCCGGGAGTTGAATGCATATAAAATGCTTTCTCTTTACTATATTGCATTATCATTTTTTCATTTATGGCACCATATTTTTCATTTTTTATGATGAATAGACTTTTTTGTTTATTGAGTGTATTGGCCCTTCTTATTGCATATTCACCTCTTCAGGCGCAAGGTAGTGAGCCTGTTACGTATGAGGACATTTATGATGAGCCTGAGAATATTAACAAGCTGTTTGTCGCCTTTCAACCAATTTATGGAGAGCTCTGGGCCACCAACCCAAGTGTAGGTTTTGGGGTAGATGCTACCTATTTTTTGAATAATGTGGCTCATTTTCATGTACATGCACGTAAAGCTTACCATGATAAATTTGAATTTAGCAGATACAGTGCACTCAGCAACAGTGATATGCAAAATGATATTGGCGTACTCAATCATTTTGAATTTGGTGGGGCTTATCACATCAAGGATTTTGTGGAAAATTCCGAAACGAAGTTTATACTGTACAAAAAAAGTTACAGGGGCAGACGCTGGACAGCCAGAGTGCCTTTAAATGTCGTTCTGCCCTGTAAGGTCAGGAAAATATATGGCGCCCGTCTGGGTGGCTTGTTATTTGATACCAGTACCGACCTCAACCGAATCATTGAAAGACAAGACCTTACTTTTGATGTATTGAAAACAGCGGAAGGGCTCATAATGCCTGAAACACAATTGGATAACGCAGGAAACCCGGATGATGTCAATGTTTTTACGAATATTGATATGAAAGGATTTTATGTCGGAGCATCGATGACCTGGATAAGAAATATTGCAATTGCGATTGATAAACACGAGCCAGGAGTGGATGATCAGATTCTTACTGCTTTCTTCGATTTAATGATTACACCGTGGATAACAGCAGATAACGTCTTTTTTAATAATGAAGAATATTCAGTACAGGATATTAAAACCATTCCTGTTGGCGCCAGACTGGGCCTGGACGGTAAATTCAACAGGACACTCAGCTGGGGCTACGGTGGCGAGATAGGTTACAAACCCGGCTTTAAGACTGGTGGCTTTTTCGCCTTGATCAAGATCAGTCTGCCTGTTTACAGTACGAACGTGAATTATACCGTTGAAGCCTTTGGCAAATAATCCTCAACTCAAATCCCTTTAATTATACCCTGTTAAAAAGTGATACCTGACCTGTATATTACCAATATCAAAGGTTTAGCACAGGTATATAAAAATCCACCACAATGTGTTTCAGGCAGTGCGATGGATGAAATCCCCAGCATCACAAATGCCTTTCTAGCTGTAAAAAATGGGTTTATCCATTCCTTTGGACGGATGGAAGACCTTCGTTTACAGGGGAAGGAAGAAGTAATCAATGCGCATGACCGCTTTGTCTTGCCTGCTTTTGTTGACAGCCATACCCACCTGGTTTATGCCGGATCCCGTGAAACGGAATTTGTAGACAAAATAAGGGGGCTTTCTTATGCTGAAATTGCCAGCAGGGGAGGAGGGATTCTCAATAGCGCTAAAAAATTAAGAGCAACTTCTGCAGAAGAACTTTTGATAGAAGCCTATGCCCGTGCAATGGAAGTGATGACTACCGGAACCGGAACCGTTGAAATAAAAAGCGGATATGGTCTGGATCCCACCAATGAATTGAAAATACTGCGGGTAATCAAAAAGCTGGAAAAGGATTTACCTTTAAAAATAAAGGCCACTTTTTTGGGTGCCCATGCCTTTCCGGAAAATGTAAGCCGTGAATATTATATTGATCAGATTATTAACGAGATGGTGCCTGCTGTTGCTGAAGAAAACCTGGCCACGTTTATTGATGTATTTTGTGAGGAAGGCTTCTTTAATGTAGAGGAGTCGGAGCGTATTCTGGAAGCCGGAAAAAGATATGGTCTGCAGCCTAAAGTTCATGCCAATCAACTTCATGTAAGTGGAGGAGTACAGTTGGGAATAAAAACGGGTGCCATTAGTGTTGATCACCTGGAAAGTATTGGCAGAGAGGAAATTGAAGCTTTAAAAAAATCGAACGTGGTGCCTACGTTGTTGCCGGGTGCTGCTTTTTTTTTAAATAGCAAGATGCCTCCGGCAAGGGAGCTCATTGAGGCCGGCTTGCCGGTAGCAATAGCATCAGATTATAATCCGGGAAGTTCCCCGTCAGGAAACATGCAAATGATGCTTTCGCTGGCATGTGTTCTCCTCCGAATGACTCCCAATGAAGGATTAAACGCCATGACTATTAACGGAGCATATGCAATGAATACGCCATCGGGAGTCATTTCGCAGGGCAGGCCTGCAGATCTTATCATTACCAAAAAAATACCTTCGCTTCATTTTATGCCCTATAGCTATGGGACAAACAACATAGAAAAGGTTTTGCTCGATGGTATGGTGGTCGCAGATAACCCGTAGCTGCTGCATTTGTAAAACCATGTATTGCTTAATGAGCTGTTCCTGCAGGGAATGTTGTCAGATACTCCCTGTAATTGTGCGTGATTTATTAAAAAAATTAATTGTTTATTGCTATTTTTGAATCATGGATGCCAATCTTGAGAATATTGTATTTTTAGATATTGAGACAGTATCAGTACAGCCGAAATATTTGGATCTAAGTGAGCGGATCCGAAAACAGTGGAATAGAAAAGCAAAGTACATTCACACAGATGAACTAACCACACCAGAGGCACTTTTTGAACAACGGGCAGCTATATACGCTGAATTTGGGAAGGTGGTCGCTATTGCAATTGGTTTCTATCATTTGAAAGAAGGTGGTACCCGTGGTTTTAGGGTTAAAGCCCTGACAAATGATGATGAAGCAACCCTTTTGCGTATGTTTAATGACTATTTGGGGCGTTTTAATGCTGCTACGCTTCAGCTTTGTGCGCATAATGGCAAAGAGTTTGACTTCCCCTATTTATGCCGAAGGATGTTGGTGAATGGAATATCCCTGCCGGCAGTACTGGATATTTCCGGTAAAAAACCATGGGAAGTTAGTCTGCTGGATACTATGGAAATGTGGAAGTTTGGTGATTGGAAGCACTATACTTCCCTGGATCTGTTGGCGGCCTTATTTGATGTCCCCTCCAGCAAGGATACAATGGACGGGAGTCAGGTGGGTGAGGTTTATTACCAGGAACAAGACCTCGCCAAGATTGGAAAATATTGTGCACAGGATGTGGTGGTTACCGCACAAGTGTTTCTGAAGTTCAAAGGCCTCCCTTTGATTGAAAAAGAAAATATTTCAATTTTATAAAAAGAAACGGTGGCTATGTAAGTACCCGCCGTTTCATTATAATCATCATTATTCCCTGAATAATGGCTTTTTATGTCAGGAGACTGGCCCTGCTTTTGTCATGTTTGATTTCCCGTATATTACGGAGGTGAAGAACACCAACAAAGGGAGTTTATCAAAGTAACATGACAAAGAAGAGCTAGTATTTCTCTAAATCTGAAAAGAAGAAATCACCTTCAATAGTGGCGTTATCATCCGAATCCGAACCGTGAATAGCATTCGCCTCGATAGATTTCGCATAGAGCGCACGGATCGTTCCGGGATCTGCTTTTTGTGGATCGGTGGCACCGATGAGCTTTCTGAAATCCTCTACTGCATTTTCTTTCTCCAGAATCATAGGAACAATGGGTCCTGATGACATATACGCACAAAGGTCATTATAAAAGGGTCTTTCCTGATGCACGGCATAAAATTGTCCGGCCCGTGAGGAAGACAATTGTGTCTTCTTCATTGCGATAATTTTATAACCTGCTTCTTCTATGATTTTCAGGATTGATCCGGTGTGCCCGGCACTTGTTGCATCGGGTTTGATCATCGTAAAAGTTCTTTTTCCTGCCATTTTAATTTTATTATATGATGTGAATTATTTTGCCCTTAGGGTAGTTAATTGTGTATTGGAAGCGCAAAAATAAGGATTATTGATGAATAACAGATTGTTATTCAGGAAATAGATTATCGGTAACTCAACAGATTTAAATTGTAAATGAAATAATTTATCCCCAATTTTGGCGCCTGTTCCGAGGAGGTTGTTTCTTCCAAAGCAATACATGAAGAAAATTGAGAAGTTTAAAATGCTTATTGAGCAACCCGGAAGGGTTGTGATCACTACCCATCAGAAGCCTGATGCGGACGCACTGGGTTCATCACTTGGTTTGGCGGGGTTCCTAAAGAAAAAGGGACATGAGGTATGTGTAATTACCCCGACTGATTATCCGAATTTCCTGCATTGGATGAGTGGAGACGAGGATGTGGTTGTTTATTCTGCGGAAAAGGAAAAGGAAATTGGTCAGATCGTTGAAAAGGCGGATCTGGTTTTCTGCCTGGATTTTTCCAGTCTGGACAGAATCAATGAATTGGGGGAAATGGTTAGAAACACCCAGGGAAAGAAAGTGTTGATAGACCATCATCTTCAACCTGAGGATTTTGCTGACTTTATTAAATGGGACATCAAAGCTGCTGCTACGGCTGAATTGATTTATGATTTAATTGTTCAACTGGGAGAAGGTCACCTTATCGATAAGGATATTGCGGAATGTTTGTATGCTGGAATAATGACAGATACAGGCAACTTTAAGCACCCCAATACCACGGAAAATGTTTTTGCAGTTTGTGGGGAGTTAGTGAAATTGGGCGCTGATGTTTCTAAGGTGTCACGTAATATCTATGATAGTAATTCCGTTGGCCGTTTAAGACTATTGGGACATGCATTAAGCGAAAGGCTTACTGTGTTTCCTGAATACAAAACAGCCTTTATAGCCCTTCATCAAAAAGACCTGCAAAGGTTTAATGCGCAGACAGGTGATACGGAAGGTTTTGTGAACTATGCGCTGTCTATTACAGGTGTTCGTCTGGCGGCCCTGTTCAGTGATAGCGGCGATATTATTAAAATATCCTTTAGGTCAACAGGTGATTTTTCGGTAAATGAATTGGCCAGAAAATATTTTAATGGGGGTGGTCATAAGAATGCTGCCGGTGGCAGAAGTGAACTACCACTAGAAGAAACAATAAATAAATTTACAAACCTGCTACCGGAATGCTTTGAAGCAATGGAGCAAAATAAAATGAGTTATGCGAAAGACATTTAATTATGCAATAATATTTTCACTGAGTTTATTGATGTGGAATTGTGGGCAGCAAGGAAAGGAATTGGCTTCGGTGTCAGGGAAATATACTTTTTCCTTTTTACATGACGAACCGGGCACGGCAGTAGCCGATTCGCAGTATTTGGTGACCAGTGTCAGGGCCGTGGATAGTAAAGATTCTGTTTGGTATGATCGTGACGCAACGACTTCACCTATTATAATCCAGAAAGCAGCTGATAAATGGTTGAAGGGCGAAAGTGGTTTTTTTGAAGTTTATAATGACGTTTCGGCAGGTGATAGTATTGTTTTCGAAATCACTGCTGGTGATTTTTTCTTCAATACACTCAACCTTCCACTGAAGCCTGGTATTGATCCCAGTATGAAAATCACTTTCCATTCAGGAATAAAGGATGTACTGGATGAAGAAGGCTATCGGATTCTTGGAGAACAATTGCAGAAAAAGGCCATGGAAGAGCAACAAGCTGTGATGGACGAAATGATGGCTGGTGAAAAAATGACTATTGAGGAACACATCCAAGGACTTGGATTAACTGCTCAGAAGACTGATATGGGTGTTTATTATGTGATTACGGAACAAGGAAATGGGCCGAATATCCAGTCGGGTCAAAGAGCCATTGCTAATTATTCAGGTTATTTGTTGGATGGGAATTATTTTGACTCTAGTATTGAAGAAACCGCTAAGGAAAAAGGTGTACATATGCCCGGTAGGGAATATGGGCCTTTTGATTTTGTGATCGATGAACCGGGTGTGATTCAGGGGTGGCACGATGGATTTAAAGTGTTGAATAAAGGGGCAAAGGCCACTTTCTTTATTCCTTCTTTGTTAGGCTATGGTCCACGTGGTGCGGGAGGAGATATTCCACCCAATTCTATTTTGATTTTTGATGTAGAACTGGTAGATATTCAGAACCAATAACAACGATGTTTTTTTTACGATATATCCCGGTCATACTTCTTTCCTTTCTGCTGATGAATTCATGCAAAGAGGAAGAAGATCCCTGCGCCTTTCCTGCCAGCTATGCTGTGGACATGGATAAGGTGCAGAGCGACTTGGCTGTGATAGACCAATACCTGGCTGACAGTGGCCTGGTAGCCCAAAGCCATGATCTGGGTTTAAGATATATGATCACCAAGCCGGGGACTGGAGTTGATGTTGATTACTGCAGCAAAGTCTATGTTGAATACAAAGGAATGTTGCTGGATGGGACAGTGTTTGACGCCACGCCGTCGGGCAAGGTAGCTGAATTTTTCATCTTTGAATTGATTTATGGATGGCGGATTGGTATACCTTTGATCAAGCCTGGAGGAGAAATTACTCTTTTTGTTCCTTCGCCCTATGCATATGGCACTTCAGGTAGCGGTAGTATCCCTCCTGATAGTATTCTCATCTTTCAGGTCAAACTTAAGGGTGTTTACTGAGGATGAAAGTATGTTTTGCCACGAACAACAAAAACAAGCTACGGGAGATCAGGGAGATACTTGGTGATCAGTTTGAAGTGTTGGGCCTTGAGGATATTGGTTGCATTGCCGACTTGCCTGAAGAAAGTGAAACACTTGAAGAAAACAGCCGGAGTAAAGCAAAATATGTTTATGATCACTTTGGGATATCGGTTTTTGCCGATGATACCGGACTGGAAGTCGATGCGCTGAATGGAGCTCCCGGGGTGTATTCCGCCCGTTATGCAGGGCCGGCGTGCGATAGCGAGGATAATATGGCCAGGCTACTCCGGGAAATGGAAGGCCGGGAAAACAGGACTGCCCGGTTTCGAACCGTCATTACACTTATCCTGGAGGGAGCCGAAAAGCAATTTGAAGGAATAGCGGAGGGGATTATCATCCATGAAAAAAAAGGACCCGGTGGTTTTGGATATGACCCAGTCTTCAGACCTGTTGGGAAAGAGGTTACTTTTGCAGAGATGCCCCCAAATGAAAAAAACGCCATTAGTCATCGGGGAAAGGCCATGAAAAAACTGGTAGATTACTTGAAAAAGCTTGAAGAATAAAACGCCATATATTGTTGGTATTACCGGGGCCTCCGGAGCGGGTAAGACATATGTGGTGAAAAAGTTAATCCAATATTTCAATCGTGATGAAATCGCGATAGTTTATCAGGATAACTACTACAGGCCACGTCATACACAGCCCCTCGATGATGCCGGGTATCGAAATTTTGATACACTGGATTCAATTGATTTTTTTCAACTTAAAAAAGATCTCGAAAGTTTGTTGACCGGCCAATCAATTGATCTTGTAGAATATACTTACAATAACAGTCATGCAAACCCCGGACACATCGTTGTGAATCCGGCACCTATTATACTCCTGGAAGGAATTTTCACCTTGAGTGTTCCTGAAATCAAAAAACTGGTTGACTATGCCGTTTTTGTTGTGGCTCCCGAACATCTGATGTTAAGGCGACGTATAGAACGCGACAACGTGGAGAGAGGTTATGATCTGGAAGATGTATTGTATCGGTTTGAACAGCATATGATGCCGGCTTATCATACGCATGTACTACCTATAAAGGATGTAGCTGACCATATATTGTATAATTCAGGCGATATTGATCGCGAGATTGAAAAACTGGCCAATTATTTAAAATCAACTTATCTTTGAAGGGCAAATGAATGGTAATTCCTAAAAGCCGCCTGCGGATTTAAGGTATTTATAAAATTCAGGTTTATTTTTCGGAATATTTAATTGAATTTTTATATACCTTTGCCTGGCTGAAATAAAAAGCATGTCGAAGCGCAAAGAAATATTAACCATACTGGTCGGAATAGTAGCTGCCCTGATTATATTAATCAGTCAGGTGGGATTCTATCAGGTGCAGCATGAGCTTTCTACTTCAGTGTCTGTTGAAAAGAGTATCGATGATGATACCGCAGAAGAAAGTCCCACCCCACAGTTGAAAATTTTCAACAACGATGCAATCGCTACTGTGGTGCATGTGGTGTCTGGTCAGGACTTTCATATTATCACAACGCTTTATCCTAAATTTGAAAATATTATTACGGTTTGGGTAGAGCAAATATCAGAAGGGGTAACAGCATATTTCAGAACGCTGTTTCAACGAATTATTTCACCAAACGCGCCCTAGTTAAATTTCAAACGTAAATTCCGGTTCGCGGAATACTTATCCTCCATTCACGGAGGGCATAAGTCATGCATTATTACATTATATTTTTAGTTCATTATTCATTTAATATTTAAGTACCATGAAAAATAAAGGTGCCGTAATCGCTTTAACGATAGTCATTACCGTTTTATGCGTTTATTACCTGTCGTTTACCTTTGTGTCCAGGGGGATACAAAAAGAGGCAACAGCTTTTGCCACGGATCAAAGTGGCGTATTTGATAGTTTTAAAAAACAACAATACCTGGACTCCATCTGGAATGAAACGGTATATACTCTTTT
>JAOUKJ010000435.1 GCA_029882675.1 Cyclobacteriaceae bacterium | reverse complement strand
AAACCCCGGTCTACGGGTCCACCGGGAAGCGGGTTCTCATAGCCATTCTCATCAAAGCCTAAATGCCATTTCCCTACCATAGCGGTGCGGTAGCCTTCTTCTTTCAGCAAGGAGGCAATCGTCATCTGATTTTCCGCAATCAGCGCGTGCTCCCGCCAGACGGAATAATCGATACGAAAAGGCAGTTGTCCGGTCAGCAGGCCATAGCGCGACGGGTGGCACAGGGAGCCCGCGGAATGAGCATCCGTAAAGCGCATCCCCTGCTCGGCCAGTTTATCCAGATGGGGAGTTGGGATTTTTGAATCCGCATTATAACTACTCAAATCGCCGTACCCCATATCATCTACCAGGATGAGGACGATGTTGGGGTTTGTATTGGCGGTGTTCGTTATATTCTCGTTTTTTTCTGTTCTTTCGGTTTTCTCGCACGATATCAGTGATATCAGGATTAGTAGGGCTAGTACTGTTTTTTCCATTTTTATGAATCTGTTTTACAATTACTCTTCTTATTTATTCTTTGTGGTAACTCAATTGGATCCTTTCAAACCTCAGGAAGCCCTGCCAAAGACAGGTACATACCACTCCACAAGGGTCTCTGGCCGGTAGCACAATAATAGACAGAGGTAATGAGTGGGCCAAACTACTTTGTAAACTCTACTTGTGACTTCTATTTTACCATTCTTGAGATAAAACTAATATTTGTTTGATGCAATTACAGAACTTTATTTAAATCCTGACTTCCTATAATTGCCATAATTTCAACGATTTCATTGCTTACCCTGTAATATATACTATCAGAACCACAAACACATCGTCTATATCCTATTTTGATATAATCGACCGATTCAAATGCAAATGGTCTTTGAGCAATGATATCAAAATATTCAAAAAACGAATCAAAGTATTTGTCAGCTTGAGTAATTCCAAAATTCTTAACTCCATAATGATGTATGCGTATCAGGTCTTCTTTGGCAGAATTACTTTATCTATAATCAGCCATTAAGTAATGACTTTGACTGATTTAAAATCTGTTCTTTTGTTTCATTAGTAAATCCGCTACTTTCGGATTTATCTAACTTGGCCCTAATCCAGTCAACATGCGCCTGTGCTTTTCTGGCCTGTCGTATCAAATCATTAACGAGTTCACTTTTGCTGGAATATTCCTCGCTGACTACCTGCGCTTTTAACCATTCATCATTTGGTCTTGTAAGGGATATACTTTGTCTTGCCATAATATTTAGATATGATGTAAATTTACACCAATTATGAATCATCTGCAAACTCTATATGGCAATATTTCCCGATGAAAGTATTGTCAAGCTTAGTCGGCTCATAGTATCTAATAATTGAACCATCCTGAGTAATTAGGTACGTCAGAAAGAATGTTCCAATTACAATTAGTACAAGTTTTCTTATCATTTAATCTAATTGATGCTAATGCAGGCATATGGTATTACTCAATCCCGCAGCATTGCTTATAAACGTTACTCGCCTTATATGTAAAACTATACAAACCTTCTTTTAAAAAAATAGTTGCTCTTCTGATTGTCTTGGAAGCGTTAGCCATTTAGCAAGTGCCCGTGATCTCTGCGGTTAAAAAAAAGGGGACAAACCCTTACAGGTGAGGGGGGAAAGGAAGGAGTGGTATCAACAGATTGGTTCTGCAAGAATACATCTCTTTGTGTTCTCTGTGTTAGCCTCAAAGCAAGTCTCTGTGTTCTCTGTGGTTAATAAAGAGTGGGGACAAACCCTTACATGTAGGGCTGGTGTCACGGTACTACGGAGGAGAGAAGAAAGGTAGAGGAAAGAAAGCGGATGTTTAACCACAGAGTACGCTGAGGAAGGAGTGGAAAAGCATAATGGTTAAGCGAGAATACATCTCTCTGTATTAGCCCTTAAACAAGTCTCCGCTAACTCTGGGGTTAAAACAATCCTTTACCGGAAGAGGTGATGTCACAGGATTTGAAAAAAATCGCATGAAATCTCCGGAAGGTATTCCATCACAAAGAGCAATGGTATAGTCGCGAAACTCTTCATCAGTTCCATAAATTCGCTGCTTTCCCTTTGCTGTAAATCCGTAAATCACCTATATTGACAAACTTGTCATTTTTTAGACATTAAACCTTCCCATCAATGCGTTATAAACACCTCCTCTATCTTTTGGTGGCTACCAGCCTGGCCTTGTCCTCCTTTATTGTGGATCAACAATTCACTGCTAGCAAAAAAGCCAAACCCAATTTTGTATTTATCCTCGCTGATGATTGTACAGTCTGGGATCTGGGCACCTATGGTAGTGCTGATGCTATTACTCCCCATATTAATCAGCTGGCCAGTGAAGGGATGAAATTCAACAGAGCTTATCAGGCCGCACCCATGTGTTCACCTACGCGTCACAACCTTTATACCGGCCTGTACCCCGTCAAAACCGGGGCCTACCCCAACCATACCTTTGCCAGGGCAGGCACCCAAAGTATTGTTCATCATTTAAAACCGCTGGGCTATCGGGTGGCCCAATCCGGCAAACGGCACATCAGTCCCGAAGAGGTATTCCCATTCGAATACCTCGGCAACAAAAATAATCCCGACTTTACCTTAATTGATGGGTTTCTCAAAGAGGCCAAAACCACCGACCAGCCCTTTGCACTCATGCTTTGTTCCAATGAACCGCATACCCCCTGGGACAAAGGGGATGCCAGCCGGTTTGATCCGGATCGCATTACCCTGCCCCCTCACTATGTCGACACCCCCGAAACACGAGAGGCTTTTGCCCATTACCTCGCAGAGATCAACTACCTGGATGGTCAGGTAGGTCAAACCATGGAGTTGCTGAAAAAGCACGGTTTTGATAAAAATACCCTCGTGATCTTTGCCAGCGAACAAGGCAACAGCTTTCCCTTTGCCAAGTGGACCCTCTATGAAGCAGGGGTACGATCGGGGCTCATAGCCTGGATGCCCGGTACAATCAAAGCCGGAAGGGAGTCTGAAGCTATTGTGGAGTATACAGACATTCTACCTACTTTTATTGATATGGCCGGTGGTACCAGTCATAAAAATCTGGATGGAAAAAGCCTTTGGCCTATACTAAAAGAAATAAAAGACAAAGTAAAAGACTACTCCTACAGCCTGAATACTACCCGGGGCGTAAATCATGGTAGTGATTATTACGGCAGCCGGGCTATCGTAAACGAGGGGTATCGGTATATACTAAACCTGACCCCGGAAGTAGAGTTTCTCAATACCGTTAACAACAACCCGAACGCACCGCAATGGTATCATTCCTGGGAAGAAAAGGCTCAAACAGATCCACGGGCTCAGATGCTGGTACAACGTTACAAAAACCGACCGGGGGAAGAACTGTATAACATCAAAGATGATTCCTGGAACCAACATAACCTCGCCGAAGACGAAGCGTACAGTGCCATCAAGGCCCATTTGCACCGGGAGCTACTCCGGTGGATGGAAGAATGTGGGGATAAAGGACAGGAAACCGAACTGGCCGCTTTTGAGTACCAGGCCCGCAACAGGAAGAAATAGTGTGGTAAGCCAGGGAGTGTACTGGATATCGCTTCAGGTAAAAGACGAAATGGCCTCTTTTCCCCCGCTGCTGCGGGGGAAAACCTTTTAATCGTTACTTCATGGACAGACTCTACTTATTCATGCGTTTTCATCTCGTTCAGGTAAAAGAGCAAGTCTGTTGACGGTGCTTTCGATAAATTTAGCTGATGTCCCATGGTAACTATTTGTCCCCTGTGATAGGTACTGTGGTTCATACAATGTTGAATCAATTGATATTGAGTAAAACTCCCTGACAGAAATTTGGTTTTCATTGTCCGT
>JAOUKJ010000434.1 GCA_029882675.1 Cyclobacteriaceae bacterium | reverse complement strand
GCCATGGTAAGGCAGCGGCCCGACAGTATTTCCATGTGCCGTGTTCAAATCCCCATCTTTTACCCAGCCCACACTGTAAATAATAAAGTCCCGGGTCCACCCTTCCGGCAATGCAGGTAGTCCCTCCGCATCAAAAGTAAGGCTTGTTTCATCACCAGCATTTTTGATGATGTATTTATTGTCGGCTGATGAAAGCAAGGGAAGCACATCACCATACCGTGTGTAATCACCGTCCAGGTCACGCCATTTCTGACCGGTAGTCACATCCTGGTAGTCGAACCAGTGGGGACCGTACCGCCCACCTTTTCGGTACAGGCGTGAGTATCCTCTAAAATGCAAATCCGCAGAAAGGGGCTTCAAAACGGTGGATTTAACAGGAGCTGAGGCATTAACAGCAAAGAAAGCGTGATCCCAGTAAATCTCCATATTGGTCCGGATACGCACCCGCCGGTCTGCTGACAGGTATTTGCCGGACAGGTCGGTGATGATGGTTTTGTTTTTGCCCATGGGAAATCCCAGGTTTTCAATCACCGTCTCCCAATTTCCTTCCGCATTAATCACCTGAAGATAAGGAGCCACCAATTGCATATCATCCCTTTGTGAAAGTGCCATATTGATACTGGCATCGGTCGGGAAAATCCATCCGTTGAGAAACAGGCTTAACCCCTTTTCTTTCACCTTTTTTCCCGGATCAAGTATCAGGTCTTTAAGTGCCACTACACCCTGATATTCGGTTTTATTAAAATCAGAAATATACCGATCGTCTTTCGCTGCCAAAAAAGGAAGAACGTCATTGCCCATTTCATTTACCGCCATAACCGGTATGATCTTCTCCTCAACAGTAAAAATTTCAAGACTGGGGAATGGAGGCGGGGTGAACTTCTCATCGACAAAGATTTCATGGCTATCCGGATGGTCTATGGCCATGAGCTTGAGCTCATCAAAATAAATGGTTTCCCATAGTTCAGCAGTAATCTGTAAAGCATATTTGCCGTCTTTTGGTTTAAGCCTGTCGCCGGGTATTTTCAAATACTCCTGCGAGGCATCGGGAAAAGCATAGGCGGTATTTCCTCCCATAATGCCCAATGGCATACCCAAAGCACTACGCCACATCATGTCTTTCACAAATTCAAATTTCTCTCCGTCCCAGGCATACAAAAACGGACAAGAACCCTTGAGCTGCTGTTCTTCGATCAGGTCCTGATCACTGCCGGGAGAAAAAATATTTTGCGGTGTTCCATTGGTCCACAATACCCTTACGATATCTGCCTTCGCACGTCGGCCCAATCCAAAATAAACGGTGGGTTCAGTTACCACCTTCACCTGATATAAATCACCGGCCCGTACTTCCAGCCGGGCACCAATGCCGAAGTAATTATTTTTTGAGCTTCCTGACCGTACGCCAATCAGCTGCACTTTTAAATGGTGGTTGGCATTACCGCCATCATTTCTGAGCAGGTGAACGCCTTTTTCAATGCCTGCCAGAAAAATATCCATATCGCCATCTTCGTTGTAGTCAAAAAAGGCGATCTGTCGCCCGGAAACCAGGTCATCCGGCAGCAGGTGAGACACATCTTCAAATTCACCACTTCCCCCGGTATTGTGAAACAGTAATACTCCCTTTTTCGCTCCTTTTACGGGTTTTCCAGCCAACAGGATATCGAGAAAGCCGTCATTATCAAAATCAAAAAAGGCCGCATCCAGTCCTTCAATTTTCTCAGCGGCAGACAATAATGTACCGGCCTTTTTGTCCCGGGTAAACACCCCCTTCCCGTCATTGCGATACAGGACTGGTTTTCCACCGGAAAGGGCAGTCACAAACAAGTCGAGAAAGCCATCGTTATTGTAATCACCAACGGCCACCGCCCCTGAACCCCCGCTCGTTTCCAGTCCGCTTTTTTTCGTGAGGTCATCATATGTACCCTGGCGTACATTGGAATACAAAGCATTACTTCCGTTGGCATTCACCACAAAAAGATCAATATCACCGTCATCATCAAAATCACCAAAAGCAACGTCCCGACTATCCAGTGCCGCACCTTCCGCCCCTGTCTTTACCGACTCAAATGACCCGTCACCTTTGTTTCGGTACACTTTATTTGCCTTGTTACCCGCCAGGTACATATCCAGATCACCTTCGTGATCCATATCAAAAAACAATGCTTTCCCTACTGCTGCGTTATCACCGGTTCCGGATGGTGAAGTCGCATCCTGATATTTCCCCTCACTTATGTTTCTATACATTACATTTTCACCTTCCCTGACCACGTAGAGGTCAAAAAAACCATCATTATCATAATCGGTAAAAATGGCCCCGGATTCATTTCCAGTATGGTTGATTCCTGATTCACCGATGATATTCTGGAATCTGCCCATTTCATTTTTTAACAAAAAATGCACATATTTTCCCTGTTGCTGATCATATCCACCCAGGTACAAATCCTGATCCCCGTCACGGTCTATGTCCCCAACGGCCAGATGCGATTGAAGGCTTTCACCATGCCCCCCATCGGCCAATACATTGAGGCCTGCCGCCGTAGTCACATCACTAAACTTTATGGTTTCATAGATCGCCTCCCCTTCATCAAAAAAACCGGGGGCGGCCTCACTGAAGGTAATGACCGGGAAACCAATGGTAGATTCAGTATTTCCCTTCAGCTCCCGGATTCCGGACTGATACGGGTTGGACAGTTTGAGTATATTATGAAAAACCAAAACTGCATTCAATGCTTTGTCTGTATCTGATGCGCGTAGGGAAGTTTTCGCCAACGCATAAAACTCTCCGGCATCAGCGGGATAATCAGGATATATCCTTTCAATCTCTTCCAGATGGGCCAGGGCTGCGTCCGTATCGCCATTTCGCACCAGGGCTTCTATCAGGTGCAGGCGAGAGGCAATATTGTCCGGACTGGCTTTTACAATCTGCTCCAGGTAATTTTGCCATTGCTCCAGTGAGTGCTGGTCGAGTGAGCCCTCATAGGCCTCCGCAAGTTTGTACAACGTCTTCACATGGTCGGGGGCCAGATCCGCTGATTTCTCCAGTTGATCCAGCGACTCTTCCGGCTTATTGGTCATCTCATAAACCAGCGAGAGGTTGAGTCTGATTTCCGGATCGTTTGGATCCAGGGATAATGCTTTCTTGAGGTTTTCCTCGGCCTCGGGGTATTTATTCAAACGAATATAGACTACTCCCAGGTTGGCATACCCCAGGGCCTCGTCAGGTGCCAACTCCACCAGTTTTTTAAACTGTTCTTCGGCTTCATCCAGCCTGTTCTCCTCCAGATAGGCTATGCCCAACGTACGTGCCGTTTGCATTGCTTCAGTCGTTTGGCTGTCAGAGCCATCCTGAGCGCCACCATTCTTTTTGTCCCCATTGCAGTGAATAAAAAGAAACGGCAGCATTATTATAACAAAATAAATATATTTTTTAAGCATACCCATATGAAAACGTGTCCTTATTTTAAACTATAAAAAACGTGCTTTTAGTGATAAATAGCAAGAAGGGGACAATTTATCCAACATGAAAGGACAATGCTATGATTACCTTTTTTTTAAAAATAACAGACTAGATGTTTAAACAGTTAAATTCTTACATAAATACTGTATGGCCAAAAATTTAAACGTCACTCTATCTGATTATGTGTGCTTATATTATTTCATTATCTTAATTTATAGGGTATTATCATTTATATTTTATATTGTTTAATCTTTTATATATATTTAAATTTATTGTAATTTTATTTAATCCGTAATCGGAAATATAAAACACTTCATAAAGGTATAATGAAATCATCATTTGGCTGTTTAAATAATCAAATGTGACCAAATGCTTACTTATTATTTT
>JAOUKJ010000433.1 GCA_029882675.1 Cyclobacteriaceae bacterium | reverse complement strand
GGAAAGAAAAGCAAACTGAAGCGCAAATATTTCCATTGTGAACATTTATGGGACTTTGACCGGATACCGGCCAGCGAAGGCATACGTACCGAACAGTGGAAGTACTTCCGGTACCGCGATTATCCGGAACATGAAGAGCTATACGACCTACAGAAAGACCCGATGGAAATTAATAACCTGGCGAAAAATCCGAATTATAGGAAAGTGCTGAAGAAGATGAGGAAGAAGCTGGAGGTTATTATCAAGTAAAGTCTAAATGCCAAGAAACGGTATATCTTTATATTTTAAAATTCTAAATTAATCATCGCGGTAAATTTAAAATTCAGGATTTAGAATTTAAAATTTAGAATTATGCGGACCCAGAGAATAGTTTAAATCATCTCGGTTTTCAATGGTCATAACCGAATACCCATTTATTTTAAACATTTTTAAATGTTTCTTAAAGTCGCTTGCGGATTTAAGGAGTTAAATCATTATTTGATTCCGGCCTGTTTAAAAATATGGTTAAGTGTTCCTTTAGGCACTTCGTCAGAAATTCGGTGAAAAGCCACGGTAACGATACCTGTTTTATCATCATGCTTATATGCACGATGACTTCCTTTTTGTCTTACTTTATACCACCCGTCTTTTTCAATAATTTTAATAACCTCTCTGTACTTCATTATCTTAAGATAAGACAAGCATTTCAGATTCAGATGATCCGTCCGGAACCTCTAATCCCTCCTCCATCATAACTTCGATATGCAACTTTATGGCCTCTATAATGTTTTTTTCAACCTCTTTTTTATCACGTCCTGCAGAAGTACATCCGGGTAAATCCGGCACATAAGCACTATATCCATCAGGTCCTTTTTCATAAATCACTAAATATTTTCTCATAAACCTAACATTTGCAACCTATTCAAATTTACAGCTTTTTTTCTAATCCTCATAATTCATTATGCTTGAGATATAAAACACTAAATCCAAGCGGCTTTAACCTGAGTAATTTCTAAATTAATCTTTTCTTCAAATTTAGAATTTAGAATTGTTAATTTAAAATTTAGAATTAAATGGGCTCCACCACTACCACCGTATCATTCCAGCACATACTGCCGCTAATGGGATCTCCGATATTCGGAATAATCCGGTTGACATGCGCCCCGTTTCCATCCCACCATTTGTTATCGCTGTCGATATCACCGCCATTGACAAACGATTTCTTTCCGGAGGCATATTCGCCCCAGGCCCAATGTCCGCCATGATTGGATATAGCCACGGCCTGCGGATGGATACCCTGGGTAACCCGTGCCCGGATGGCAATCTCCCCTACCCCGGAACGCACACGGATCATATCCCCGTCTTTAATCCCCAGGATTGTAGCTGTTTTGGTGTTAATCCATGCCGGGTTTTCATGATATAACTCGGTAAGCCATTTGCAGTTTTGTGTGCGCGAGTGGGTCTGGACATTTACCTTGAAAGTAGTCAGAACCAGCTCCCCTTCTTTCATGGACTGGTGCCCGGGAACAGGCATCCAGTCAGGCAGGCCCGAAAAGCCGTGCTCCTCCAGCCGTTTCGAACGCAAGGTGAGTATTTTTCTTTTTTCCAGTTTCTTTTCAGGTTTTTCACCATGATAAATTCCCTGCCCTTTTATATATTCAAACCCTCCTGCTTCTTTCACACCGGGTGTATTGTTACAAGTCTCTCTCACAAACTCTTCAGCAGAAGAAAACCCCAGATTTAAATCCAGCTTATCAGCCAGCTGACAAGCCACGTCCACGAAGTTGCGGGTTTCTCCCGGGGAAGAAGCCAGTGGTTGTCTCACGTACAACTCTGAAGTCCCCTCCGGGGTGCTGCCCCGCTCACAGGTCCAACGTTCCAGGTAAGAGGCATCGGGCAATACCAGGTCGGCCAGTTCGGTAGTCTCGCTTAGGGCCACATCTACTGCCACAAGGAATGGGATTTTCGAAGTGTCCTTATACAACCGGATATTGTTATCGCACTGGCCATTGGAATATACCGGGTTGTGGCAATAGACCATGTACAACTCCGGCCGGTCAGGACCTTTATCGATCATGTTGACAATCTGGTGCGACACGTCGAGGCTGGTGAATGCATATTTACCGACCTCACCTTCAAAGATGGGCAGTTTCTTTGTTTCTCCCTGAGGTCGGGGGAACGGGTACCGCCACCCCTCCCCGGAGTATGTGTATTTTTCAGGGCCGGTATTTCCGGCAATAATATCGAGCATTTTGATGGCTCGCTGGGCCTGTACGCCATTGTGGTGCATAAAGGCCCCGCGAAGCGACAGACATACTCCGGGTTTGGTCTTGCCATACTCCATGGCCAGCGACCGTAGTCTTTCGGCTGGTACTCCGGATATTTTTTCGGCCCACTCCGGGGTATAATCTTTCAGGTGGTCTTTTAGTTCCTCCAGGGTGACATTGGACGTTTGTTCTATGCTCTCTTTGTTGTAAAGTCCTTCCTGAATCAACACATGACAAAGGGCCAGGGCTACGGCCAGATCAGTTCCCGGCTTTACAGGCACCCATTCATCTGATTTGGCTGCGGTATTGGACAAACGGACGTCGAAGGTCACGAGTCGGGCTCCTTTCTCCCTCAACCGGGTGAGGCGGCGCACAAACGGCACATGGTCGAATCCGGCCTCAAACAGGCTACGTCCGAAGTTGAATATTATGCGGGCATCGTCCAGACTCTCTGTAGTACCGGTGTCGCCGGTAAGCATGGAGGCCATTGCCCCCGGATTACTGCATATAGAATCGTGATTGCCAATAGAGGCCGTGCCATAGGCTTTCAAAAAATAGTTTTTAATGATCAGGTAATCCGTACCCGTCATCCGTCCATAATGAAAGAGAAATTTTTCCGGTGTTCCTTCTGCTCTAAGGGTCTTCAGTCCTTTTACCTTTGTCCCCTCTATTTCACCCCCGTTCATAAGCAAATCCAGTGCTTCTTCCCAGGATATTCGTTCCCATTTTCCACTGCCTCTTTCACCGATCCTGCGCAATGGGTAGGTAAGCCGGTCGGGATGGTCATACTGCTGGATACCGGCCTGTCCTTTGGCGCATATTTTTCCTTCGTTGCGCATGGACAAGGGATTTCCCTCTATTTTCCGCAATCGACCGTTTTCCGTAAAACCGACTATCGCGCAACGGCTCACACACTGCCAGCAGGCAGAAGGCACGGCTCCATCGGGCAGGGCTGTTTGCTTCTTCACTACCTGCGTAGCATTTTCATACGCTTCCCGGCACTGAAATACCAGTGCGCTGCCGAGTGTGGCTATTTGTACAAATTTTCTGCGGTTTATCATACCTTTATGTCACCTCTGATGGGATTCAGCGGTTTTTTAGTTTTTTCGTTACCAAAATATCACCCCTATCGGGATCCTGCACCATTTCGCTAATGGTAAATTGTTAATCGTTAATGGCTCATGGTTAATTGTTAATCGTTCATGGTTCATGGTTAATCGTTAATCGTTCATGGTTAATCGTTCATGGTTAACCGCTCTATCTCCTACCCCCTTTCAAACACCGAAATATTTCCTCCCTTATAATATACCCTTGGCTTCGTTCCTTTCTCTTCCATCAACACCCTAACGTCCTCTTCTTTTATCTTTTGACTGATCGCTGCATGACTGTCATTCAGGTCACCGAATACCAGCGCCCCTGACGGGCAGGTATTCACACAGGAGGGCTCCAGCCCCTTATCGGTTCTGTGCTGGCAGAAGTCGCACTTATCGGCCTTTTCCGGTTGCCGGGCCATATATTCCGGAGCCGGGTTTTCGGTATCATCATTGAAATAGATGGCCCCATACGGACAGGCCACGACACAGGCCTTGTTGCCTTCGCA
>JAOUKJ010000432.1 GCA_029882675.1 Cyclobacteriaceae bacterium | reverse complement strand
CCCATGATGTTTATCAACGGAGCTTCCGGTAACCTGGCACCTATTTACAGTGTCTATCCGGATCCCCGGTCAGGACATTTGAGTCAGTTTAGGGTACTGCTTGGCGATAAGATACTGGAAGCCAACAAAAAGATCAGCACTTCCCATGAGGTCGGGCTGCAGGTGGGAGCCCTGACCGTGGAGACACCGGCAAAGGAAAAGTTAGATTGGACACCCGGGCTGAAGAGGTATGCCAGGCAATCTGCCAGCGGGCCCGACAAGGTATTGTTGCCCATCGGATTTTTAAAGATCAATGATGATATTGCGATTTGGAGCGCCCCGGTAGAGCTGTTCTGCGAAATTTCCAATGAGGTTCGCGAGCGCTCGCCTTTTGCATATACCTTCTATTTTGGGTTCAGTAATGGGTGGCTTGGGTATTTGCTCACTGCGGAGGAATGGCAATATGGGGGCTATGAAACGGAGGTTTCACCTTATACCCCGGCGGCGGCAGAGGATCTTAAATCTGCTGTTTTGGGTTATTTGCAGGGAGAACTTAGGGGAGAACAGGGAAGGTGAATGCTATATTGTATAAACCGGGTTTAAGTGATCGCCGAAGGGATTGACAACGGAATGAATTGAAATTAAAAAAGACAAAGAGAATGAAAAGATTAATTAACAGTGCCGGCGTTTTATGTATTACACTACTGAGTGGGCTTATCATGGCGCAGGCCCCGGCAGAATCATTTAAATGGCCTGAGGGCAAACAAGTGGCCGTGAGCCTCACTTTTGATGATGCCCGTTACAGCCAGGTGGACGCTGGTACGCCATTACTTGATCAGTATGGCGTAAAGGCCACCTTTTATGTGGTGCCACCGGCCGTTGAAGAACGACTGGAAGCCTGGAAAAAAGCTACGGCCAATGGCCATGAAATAGGCAATCATTCACTCCATCATCCCTGCACAGGTAATTTCCCCTGGGCCAGAAGCAAGGCGCTGGAGGACTACTCCCTCCAGAAAATGCGTGCCGAGCTGACAGAAGCCAATAACCAAATCGAAAATTTGCTCGGTGTTGTGCCTGAGGTATTTGCCTATCCCTGTGGGCAGACTTTTGTGGGTAGGGGAGTAGATACCCGCAGCTATATCCCTGTAATAGCTGATATGTTTCAGACAGGACGTGGCTGGATGGACGAAGGCCCTAATGACCCGGCTTTTTGTGACTTTGCCCAACTGACTGGCATGGAGATGGATGGTAAAAATTTCGACCAGATACTTCCCCTGATCAATCAGGCTAAAAAGAGTGGACAGTGGCTGGTGCTCGCTGGCCATGAAATGGGTGAGGATGGAGCGCAGACCACCCGTTTGTCGATGTTGAAGGAACTGATGGAATACGCCAGCAATCCGGCCAATGGCATTTGGCTGGTTCCGGTAGGGACAGCAGCCGGGTATATAGAATCGCAGAAAAATAACAATTAGAGCCAGGGGAACAGCATACCAAATGATAGTATGGTGGGCGCACAGATATTACAAAGCGTTTGAAGATGAACAGGGTTGAAACGGCAGGTGCATCGGAGATAAATAATTTCCGGGCAACCTTTTTTATGAATGTCACTGTTCGCTGATAAATTCTTGACATTTTTCAAAGAGCTTATTAACATTGCAGCGTTTTTGAAAAAAAAATAAGGTCATCATGTCAGTAATCATTGAAAATCTCACAAAGATGTACGGCTTGCAGAAAGCTGTAGATAACATTTCCTTTGAGGTGAAAACCGGGGAAGTGGTCGGCTTTTTGGGACCAAACGGGGCGGGGAAGAGTACGACCATGAAGATTATAACGTGCTTTATGGCACCCGATGCCGGTGACATCCGGCTGGGCAACCTCTCGATTCACTCCAATGCGGATGAAATAAAACGTAAAATAGGTTATCTCCCTGAAAATAATCCCCTGTACGGGGAAATGGCCATCGTAGAATACCTTCGGTTTTGTGCGGAAATCCATGGAGTGGATAAAAAAGAAATACCGCAAAGGATCGGAAGCATGATTGAGAAATGCGGGTTGGATCGTGAAAAACACAAAAAGATTCAGGAACTCTCCAAGGGCTACCGGCAACGCGTGGGGCTGGCTCAGGCCATGATTCACGATCCCGAGATATTGGTGCTGGATGAGCCAACCACAGGATTGGATCCCAACCAGATCGTGGAAATACGCAAGCTTATCAAGGAGCTGGGCAAGGAAAAGACAGTAATCCTGAGCTCACACATACTCAGTGAGGTGGAGGCCACCTGCGACCGCATCCTGATCATCAACCGGGGGCGCATTGTAGCTGATGGCTCTTCCGAGACACTCCGCCACCAGGCCCAGGGGCAGGAGGTTCTTACTGTGCGAATAGAGCATGACAACGGCAATCATGTCGTGAAAAAACTTACCGCACTGGCCACAGTGGAAAGGGCAATGCCCCTGGACGATAAAAAAGAATTTTATACGGTACAATCCAAGCCGGACTCCTCCTCCCGCAAAGCCATCTTTGACCTGTGCGTGGAGAACAAATGGTACCTTCTGGAAATGACGGGTACAGAGACCCGGCTGGAAGATGTATTCAGAGAACTTACAAATTGAACCGACTATGAACAAAATATGGATCATCACCAGGCGTGAGTTGGCCGGGTATTTCGACTCCCTCATCGCCTATGTCATTATTATACTTTTTCTCGGTTTGACAGGTTATTTTACCTGGATATACCAAACAAATGTTTTTGTGGCAGGCCAGGCCGACCTCCGGGTGTTTTTCGGATGGGCCTACTGGACCCTCTTTATTTTTACGCCGGCCATTACGATGCGATCCCTGTCGGATGAAAACAGGGCAGGAACGTTTGAACTGCTGGCCACCAAGCCCATTTCTGATTTTGAAATCGTCATTGGAAAGTTCCTGGCTGCTTTGCTTATGATGCTGGCTGCGATGGCTTGTACTATCCCATATTATATCACAGTAGCCAACCTGGGAAGTGTGGATCACGGCAGTGTGTTGGGTGGGTACCTGGGCCTTCTGCTGGTGGTGGCGGCATATGCCTCGATAGGGATTTTTACCAGCAGTATTACCAACAATCAGGTGGTGGCCCTGCTAACTTCATGGGTATTGTGTTTCTTTTTCCACTTTATGTTTGGCCTTTCCTCTTCTGCTTTCAGCGGGATTATGGCCGATCTACTCAACTACCTCAGTGTACAGACCCATTTCAATTCGCTCATGCGCGGAGTGATTGACAGCCGCGACCTGATATTTTTTATTTCGATTGTTTTTGGTGGACTCTTCCTGGCAAAAACAGTTTTGTCTAAACGCAACTGGACCAACTAAAAGAAGGAAAGATGAAAAGACAAAAAATAATTACACAGGCTGCCATTGTTTTAGCGATTATTGTTTTTATCAATTTGGTGGCAGGTAAATTATACTTCAGGCTGGATTTTACGGCCGACAAACGTTATACCCTCAGTGAGGCTACCGAAGATGTGCTGGAGGGACTGGAAGATGTTATTTCCATTAAAGTATATTTTTCTGAAGACATCCCCCCGCAGCTCAAGGTCATAAGGCAGGACTTTGAAGAGCAATTGATTGAATATGAAAATTTGGCAGGGGGCAATATCGTTTATGAATTCATCGATCCCAATGAGTCTCCGCAGCAGGAACAGGAAGCCCAGCAGGAAGGCATTAGCCCTTTAACCATTCAGGTGACTGAGCAGGATCAGGTCAAACAACAGCGGGCCTATATGGGAGCCGTACTTACCCTGGGTGATAAACGTGAGTTGATCCCGATGATTCAGACAGGTACGGGGATGGAATATTCCCTGACCACCTCCATAAAAAAACTGAGCGTAAACAACAAAC
>JAOUKJ010000431.1 GCA_029882675.1 Cyclobacteriaceae bacterium | reverse complement strand
CCCAAGCACGTACTCATCGACCGCGATGAAAATGACCAGGTGATCACCAGCTTATTTGCCGATGACCAGTCGAGCGAGTCGATGCTGAATATATTGGGGTATTGATTTTTAGTAATTAGTAATTAGCCCTGCTTTGTCAAGTTATGTCACTACATTAAAAAAGTGGCATTAAGTTTCCACAGGCTTTAGACTGTGGAAACCGTTGGCACAAAAATAATGGGCTTTAGCCCAACAAAAGGGCATTTCACTTTCGGCTAAAGCCGGTTTAATGTATGTCAAAGATTTTCCACAGGCTAAAGCCTGAGGAAATAGAACCCAATTTATAAAGGTAAATTTAACATGACAAAGTAGGGTTAGTAGTCTTCTTCCCTTGTTGGTATTTTTCATTTTCCGCAGGTACGGGAAAATGAAAAATAATGCTTCACCTGACAGCGCATGATGAGTAGTCCCGTAGTTTCGGGAGCAATACGCGCTGAGATATAGCCGGCATTTAGCCGTCAAACTGATGTATTTCACACACTCTATCAAATATTTCGTGGTACTTTTCTAATAAAATGCACTTTTTGGTAATTTTTTTCACTTAGTACTTGGCCATACATAGTACTTTTCCGTATACAGAACTAAACAAGGTCAAAAACTCAAAATAAAATGAAATGAATCTGGAGAACACACAAGTGCAAATGCGGAAGGGCATTCTGGAATATTGCATTCTGCACATCATATCGCGGGGGGAAGTATATGCCTCAGATATGATTGATGAACTCACTTCCGCGAAGATCATGGTGGTAGAAGGCACCTTGTACCCACTGCTCACCCGTCTGAAAAATGCCGGGCTGGTAGAATACAAATGGGTGGAGTCGAAATCAGGGCCACCCCGCAAATACTACACTCTTACTGGTGAAGGCCGGGATTTTTTATCGAATCTGGAAACGACCTGGGACGAACTCATCAGGTCTACCCGGGAGATTACCGGAAAGCAAAAAAATTCCACAAAAAGGAAACCTAAAACGACCAAAGCTGTAACTGAAAAAAATAAAAATTTATAGGGCAATGAAAAAGAATATCAGTATAAATATCAGCGGGATCATCTTCCATATTGAAGAAGACGGATACAGCAAGCTCAAGCAGTATCTGGATAGTATCTCAGGGTATTTCTCCTCCTTTGAAGGCGCTACAGAGATCACCTCGGATATTGAAAGCCGCATCGCTGAAATCTTCCTCTCGAAACTGACAGAAGACAAACAGGTCATCACCCTGGAGGATGTAGAAGCGCTCATAGCCACCATGGGAAGCATTGAAGACTTCCAGGCCATTGAAGAACCTCTTGAAGGGGCTGAAAAAAGGCAGGAGGAAGAAAAAAGGCATGAACCTGCCGGTGAGCCAAAAAAACTCTATCGCGACACCAAGCGCAAAATAATTGGTGGTGTATGTGCCGGCATGGCCTATTATTTCAATGTGGATCCTTTATGGATACGCCTGCTTACCATCATCCTTTTCATCGGCAGCTATGGCATCCTTCTCATTGCATATGCGGTGTTATGGGCCGTCATACCCGAATCGGATGAAATCAGGGAAGACCAAAAAGTTAAAAAAATGTTCCGCAACCCGGACGACAAAGTGCTCGGTGGTGTAAGTAGTGGTATAGCCATGTACTTCGGTGTGGAAGCCACCATTATCCGGCTCCTCTTTGTCATTTTCACCTTCATCGGTGGCACAGGACTTATTGTCTACATCATCATGTGGGTCATCCTGCCGGAGGCATCCAGCATCACTGAAAAAGTGCAGATGCAGGGGGAGCCGGTTACCCTCTCTAACATTGAATCAAATGTAAAGCGCAGTCTGAATGTCAGAGAGGGTGATGAAGAAAATACGTTGGTTAAAATCCTGCTTTTTCCCTTCCGGCTTATCGCCATGGTTATCAACGGACTCGGCAAGGCCTTTGGGCCACTGATGCTGTTCCTGGTGGACTTCATCCGGATCATCGCCGGTGTACTCCTTACCGTGATCGGTATTGCAGCAATCATCAGTCTTGTCACGATACTGGGTATATTTTTAGGTATTTACAATGGAAACTGGCCTGAAATCCACTTCCATGGCATGGAACACCCCATCAGTATGTTTATCGAAAGCCTGCCTCCGTTTTCGGCAGTAGCTACGGTATTCACCACGGCCATACCTTTCATCTTTCTCATTTTACTAGGTGTATCCATTATAGCCAAAAAAATCATTTTCAATGCCACTATTGGGTGGTCGCTGTTTGGTGTTTTCGTTATCAGTGCTATTTTTCTGAGTGTGAATATCCCGACGCTCATTTATTCCTACCATGACAAAGGCGAGTTTGAAGAAACGCGTACGTTTAATATTGCAGACAAAACAGCCATTCTGAAGGTAGACCGCTCGAAAGGCCTGAATGATTATGAAGTGACAAACCTGTGGATCAGGGGGCACGAAGGGCCCGAATATAAAGCGGTTCTTGAATTTTCCTCACAGGGCGCCAACGACCGCGATGCGATCGAAAATGCTAAAATGACAAAATTCGACATCGTACAGCAGGATTCTGTCCTGATATTTGATGGCAATATTCACTTTGAAGACGAGGCCAGGTTTAAATTTCAGGAACTGGATGTGACACTTTACATCCCCTTTGACCAACCCTTCATCATGGACAACTCCCTGAAAACCATTATGACCTACCGTTCATTGGAGCGGTACGGCTATAAAAAGAACCAGATCGATGATGAAAACATGTGGGTATTTACTCCCGGCGGGCTGGAATGCCTGAACTGTGAACGCGAAGATGACCACTGGACCTCTTCGAGAGAACAGGTATACAGCCGCCTCCATGACCTGCGTGATTTTGATGAGATAGAGATCAACAGTCCGATAACGGTTGAAATTAAAAAAGGGGACAACTACCGCATTGAAACCCTGGGCAAGGAGGAATATGTGGATGAGCTGGAACTCCGCACGATTGGAAACGAACTGGATGTCAGTTTCAAGGAAAACCGGGAAAATTTCCGTCACCTTTCCAGAAGCAGAGACGCTGTACGCCTGGTGATCATCACGCCCAACCTCAGCGCCATTGAACTCAATCAGGCTTGCATCGTGAACATTACAGGCTTTGATGCAGCCAGCATGGACGTAGAGATGAACGGTGCGGCCAGGGCCGATATGGATGTGAAGGTGGAACGGCTGGATGTACGCCTCAATGGCAATTCAAAACTGACCATCGAAGGGGAAGGCCAGGAAGTACAGGCCGAACTCAATGGCAATTCAACGTATGAAGGTTACGGCTACCGCGTAAAAGAAGCTGAGATAGGTGCCCATGGCGCTTCCAATGCCAATGTATATGCTTCGGAAAAAATCACTATACGCAGGGACTTCGTGAGTAAAGTGGAGTACCGGGGCGGGGCAAGTGAGGTGAATGTAGAGTATTAGTAAGGTATGAGACAAGAGATGTGAGTTTTGAGACAGGGAAAAAGATGAATCACGCAGAGACGGCGAGACGCAGAGACATAGAATCTGAAAAATTTTATGTCTCCCAATTCGGGAGCGTCTCTGCGTCTCTGTGTCTCTGGAAGTAACTTTTTCAGGAAGGAAATCACACTAATGGGTATGCAGGAGAGATTCCCTTATTCCACACCTACCTCCAAAAACGTTATACGTCAGTCTGAGCATAGCGAACAATCTCACTTTTTCTACAGCCAATACCACATGCGCGGTGCTTGCATCGCCTTGCCCCCTACCTCTTTACCGCTTTCCTTCCCTGTTTCTCTCCTTATTTCCAGCAATACCCGCTTTATTACCTTTTCCCTTTCTTTGTCTTCTCAATGATTTACCTTTACTTTAACACATG
>JAOUKJ010000040.1 GCA_029882675.1 Cyclobacteriaceae bacterium | reverse complement strand
TGACGGGCCCGTCAATGAAGTCCTTTCATTGAAAGACCTGCGGGCGAAGTGGGAGTCTTTTGGCTGGCATGTCATAGAAAGTAACGGGAATGACATCGGACAACTCATCAGTAAATTGAATGATGCGAAGAAAAAAACCGGACAGGGGATTCCTGTTATTAACCTGATGAAAACCGAAATGGGATATGGCGTTGATTTTATGATGGGCAGTCATAAATGGCATGGTGTAGCCCCCGATGATGAACAACTCAGCAATGCACTCGGCCAGTTGGAAGAAACACTGGGCGATTATTGAGATTGGAAATAGTAGTAAGTAGTAAGTAGTAAGACTATTAGAAAATAAAAATTTAGAGAAATGACTGTTTCAATATACAATCACCCTTTGTATTACCTGGAAATAATGCCATTCACTCTTATACACTCATATACTCATTGAGAAATGCCTAAATATACATATACTGAAAAAAAAGATACCCGATCAGGTTTTGGTGACGGGTTACTGGAAGCTGCACGCAAAAATGACCGGATTGTTGGTTTATGCGCCGACCTCACTCCTTCATTAAAAATGGGTCCTTTCAAAAATGAATATCCTGAACGTTTCTTTCAAACGGGAATTGCTGAGGCCAACATGATTGGAATAGCTGCGGGTATGACCATCGGGGGAAAAATACCTTTTACGGGTACTTTTGCTAATTTTTCCACCAGTCGCGTATATGATCAGGTCAGGCAATCAGTAGCTTATTCAAATAAGAATGTGAAAATATGTGCTTCCCATGCAGGGCTTACCCTTGGGGAGGACGGCGCAACGCACCAGTCACTGGAAGATATCGGCCTGATGAAAATGCTGCCCAACATGACTGTGATATGTCCGTGTGATTATAATCAGACCAGGGCCGCTACAATAGCTGTCGCAGAATACGAAGGCCCTGTTTACCTTCGGTTTGGCCGACCTAAATGGCCGGTTTTTACGTCTCCCGATGAAAAATTTGAAATTGGCAAAGCACAACATCTCATTGATGGTAACGATATCACTATTTTCGCGACCGGACATATGGTTTGGCTGGCCATCGAGGCAGAAGAGATCCTAAGCGCAAAGGGAATAAGTGTAGAAGTCATTAATATTCACACAATCAAACCCCTTGACGCCAAGGCAGTGATTGCTTCTGTAAGAAAAACAGGCTGTGCCATTGTCGCTGAAGAACATCAAAGAAATGGTGGTCTCGGCGAAAGTATTTCATCCCTGCTCGCAGAAAACCTTCCTGTCCCACTCGGTTTTATCGCTGTCAATGATGAATTTGGAGAAAGTGGTAAACCTGAAGAACTTCTGTTAAAATACGGACTCAGTACAGACAATATAGTTGCCAAAGCTGAAAAAGTCCTTAATCGTAAATAACCATTATACAATACCTGAAAATTATTTTTTAATAATTGTTTACCTTTAATATTATATTCAGCTAAATCATTTACCATAAATGAAACTGACGGGGTTTAAATCGCTACCGATTTTAATATTAATTACTTTCATAGTATGTCCCCGGATTTTTTATGCTCAGCATGCCGAAAAAACTTTCAACCGGGGTTATCACTACCTCAGTATTGATCTGCAAAAAGCAATACAATACCTGTCAGAATCTATCAATATAGACCCTAATCGTTCAGAAGCGTATTACTTCAGGGGTATAGCCCAATACAAGCAGGATGCTTTTTATCCGGCGATAAAAGATTTTGGTCGTGCAATTGATCTGGACAGTAACCTGGTCCTGGTGAATATTTATACCGGTTTTGCCTACCGCCGTTTAAATAAAATGGATTCCGCGATTCATTACTTTAATAAGTATATTGAAGAAAATCCGGCTGACACTTCTGCCTATGCCTATATCTTGCGGGGAAAGATAAAATTCGAAAGTGGTGATATTGAAGGGTCGCTTAAGGACTTTGACAGGGCTGCCCTCCTCAATCCAATTGAAGAGAAATATTATTATTATAAATTCCTTTCCTTCTACGATCTTGAGCAATATGATCAGGCATTGGTAGAAATAAATGATGCGATTAATATTAACCCTGATTTTTACGGTTATTATTTCTATCGGGGCAATACATACTACGGGCTTAAACAATTTGAAAAGGCAATTGTTGATTATTCGCATGCGTTGGACTTCAATGTGGAAAACGCCGATATTTACTATTTTCGCGGGTTGGCTGAAGAAGGACTTCAAAATGTAAAAGGAGCCATTGAAGATTATAATACAGCAATTGCCTACAATCCCAATGATGGCACCTATTACTTCCAGCGTGGCCATGCAAAAATGGCCATAGGCAATAAACAGGGTGCCTGTGACGACTGGTACGAAGCCGGTGCATTGGGGTACTATGCGGATTTTGAAAAAATACGAGCCGTCTGTGAATAATTTACAATACTAATTTGCTTATTACTTAAAGCTTAACCAATGATTTTTTACCTTTGAGCATATAAAAAAACAAACCATGGATAATAGAAAATTTTTACCTTTAATAATTGTTGGTGTAGTGGGATTAATCCTCATCATTACGCTTTCCTCAAGCATTTTCCTTACCATCGAACCGGGTTACCGCGGCGTGATGTTCAAAAAGTTTTCCGGAGGGTTGGACAAAGAATCAATTTACAGCGAAGGATTTCATGTGAAGGCCCCCTGGAATGTGATGTATGTATATGACATTAGAGAAAAGAAAGCAGAAGAAGCCATGGATGTACTCGACAAAAACGGATTATCTATTCAGGTGGATATATCAGTACGATTTCATCCTTTTGGAGAAAAGATTGGTTACATCCATGAAACTTTCGGCACCGACTATACCAATACTTTAGTCATCCCGGAAGTGCGTTCTTCGGTACGTCAGGTAATGGGCAGGTACTCTGCTGAAGAGATTTACAGTTCTAAAAGGTCAGAGGTAGAACAGGCTATTCAGGATGAAACAACTACGGAGCTGGGATCTGATGACAATAATATACGAATGACTACCCTGCTCATCCGCTCATTAAAATTTCCTGAGTCGATAAAGAATGCCATTGAAAGCAAACTAACTGCCGAGCAGGAAGCGTTGGCCATGAAATATGTAAAACAGAAGGAACAGGAAGAAGCGGATCGGAAAAAGATTGCAGCAGAAGGTGAAGCCGTTGCCAATGATATCGTTAACAGCAGTTTGACGGAAGAATTACTCAAGATGCGGGGCATTGAAGCAACCCTCGAGTTGTCAAAATCCCCGAACACCAAAGTAGTCATCATTGGTGGAGGAGATAGCGGAATGCCATTAATATTGGGAAATAATTAATCATATAATATGTTTTAAATTAAACATTAATTTGTTATTTTGTAATAAATAAAAGATCGTAATAATATGTCTGAAACAGCCAAAATAATTCTTGACGGTAAAGAGTATAATTTACCGGTAGTAGAGGGAAGTGAAAATGAAAAAGCCATTGACATCAGTCAGCTTAGGGCTCAGAGTGGTTATATCACTTTAGACTACGGATACAAAAATACAGGTTCAACATCTAGCGCCATTACATTCCTCGACGGGGAAAAAGGAATATTGCGGTATCGGGGTTATTCCATCGAAGATCTCGCTGAAAATTCCTCTTTTATGGAAGTGGCATACCTGTTGATTTATGGTGAATTGCCATCAAAAGATGTTTTTGAAAAATTTGATCAGAATATCAGAAAGCATACGCTGATCCATGAAGACATTAAGAAAATACTTGATGGTTTTCCTTCGAAATCCCACCCGATGGGTGTTTTGTCTTCGCTGGTAACAACACAAACTGCTTTTTACCCGGAATCCTTAGACCCCAGCCGCTCACCTGAAGGTGTAGATCTCAGCATAATTCGTATTCTGGCAAAAATGCCAACTTTTGTAGCCTGGGCACATAAACACAAATTGGGTCACCCGGTAGTATACCCTAATGTGAATATGGACTATTGCTCCAATATGTTACAGATGATGTTTAAAATGCCGGGCAATGATTATGATGTCGATCCGGTTGTGAGCAACGCCCTCGATAAACTGCTGATTCTGCATGCTGACCACGAGCAAAACTGCTCAACATCAACTGTTCGTATTACAGGTTCTTCCAGAGCAAGTTTATATGCCTCAGTTTCAGCCGGTATCAACGCCCTCTGGGGTCCATTACACGGTGGAGCCAACCAGGCTGTAATAGAGATGCTGGAAAATATAAAAGCCGATGGAGGCGATACCAAAAAATGGATGGCCAAAGCAAAAGATAAAGACGATCCTTTCCGCCTTATGGGATTTGGCCACCGGGTATATAAGAATTTTGATCCCAGAGCCCGGATAATCAAGAAGGCAGCCGACGATGTATTGGAGAAATTGGGTATTCAGGATCCTGTACTCGATGTTGCCAAAGGACTGGAAGCAGAGGCTCTTAGTGATGATTACTTTGTCGAAAGAAAATTATATCCCAATGTCGATTTTTATTCCGGGATAATTTATCGTGCACTGGGTATTCCCGTTGATATGTTTACTGTGATGTTTGCATTAGGCCGATTACCCGGATGGATAGCCCAATGGAAAGAAATGAGAGAAAACAGTGAACCTATTGGTCGTCCCCGTCAGGTATATGTCGGCGAAAACCTAAGGCCATATGTTCCCCTTAGCAAACGGTAGTATTCCGTTGTCAAATATTCAATCGCATGTAAAGCGTTGAAAATATTTATCAGAAGCCTGCCAGTTGCAGGCTTCTTTTTTTTCATTGTAAACGAATTTATTTCCTTTCCTATGGATATATTTTACGATCCGGATTTCAGTCTGGAAAATCCTTATTTATCTCAAGCGGAATCTCACCACTGCCTAAAGGTATTACGGCATAAACCGGGTGATCAGATTGGTATATGTGATGGAAAAGGTGCATTGCATACAGGTACCCTCGGCAAAATCGAGACAGCGAAAACTTGTCATATTGAAAATATGACTACCCGATTGTTTAAAAAAAGCAGCGAAATACACATAGCTATTGCACCTACAAAAAATATGGATCGCATGGAATGGTTTGTGGAAAAGGCCACCGAACTTGGTGTTGACACCATCACTCCTATCATTAGTTTTCACTCTGAACGAAAAAAAATTAACTCCGAGCGCCTCAACAAAAAGGCGATAAGCAGTCTAAAACAATCAAAAAACACTTTTCTCCCCAGGATTAACCAACCTGTACAGCTCAATCGTTTTCTCGACCAAAACCTCCATCTGCTGGCAAATAAATATATAGCCAGCTTAATTGATCCGGACACCCCTCACCTTTACCAGGTTCCCGTTAAGCATAATAGATCCGTGGTGCTCATCGGCCCGGAGGGGGATTTCAGTTTGGAAGAAGAAAACATGGCCCGGGAAGCCGGTTTTGTAGCTGTTAGTCTGGGAGATAATACTTTGAGAACTGAAACAGCCGGTATCGTTGCATTGCATACCTTATTATTGAGAAATTTGCACTGATTAGTGTTTATCCGTAATGTCTGCTATCTTCGCTCCTGTTAAAATTTATATTTCACCTTTCGTTTTCATAACTTAAAAATTCGTGTGCTGATATGGCGTTGAATTATATCTGGCTTGGTTTTTTTTTCGTCGGTTTTCTGGTAGCCCTCCTTAAACTTGTTTTTTTGGGGGATATGGATATTTTTCCGGCTATGCTGGACTCAACCTTCGATATGTCCAAAACGGCTTTTGAACTCTCCATTTATATGACTGGGGCTATGAGTCTTTGGCTCGGGATTATGAAAATTGGAGAAAAAGGGGGTGTGATCACCGCCTTGTCAAAATTAGTTGCTCCGTTTTTCACCAGACTATTTCCGGGCATACCCCGTGACCACCCTGCAGGGGGCAGTATCATCATGAACTTCTCAGCCAACTTGTTGGGTCTGGACAATGCCGCAACACCACTGGGTTTGAAAGCCATGAAGGAAATGCAGAACGTCAACCAGACTAAGGACACGGCTTCAGATGCACAGATCATGTTTCTGGTGCTAAACACCTCAGGATTGACCATCATTCCACTTTCTATTTTGATAGACCGATCGGTCATGGGTGCGGCTAACCCAACAGATATCTTCATCCCTTTACTCATAGCCACCTTTTGCTCTACCATCGCAGGACTTATTGTCGTTTCCATATACCAACGGATAAAATGGGATCTGGTGGTCATCAGTTACCTGACCGTTGCTACTGTTTTTATCGGAGGAATAATAGCTATTTTTTCATCCATGCCGCAAGAAGATATTGGCCCGGTCTCAAAAGTGGTCAGTAGCGTAATCATTTTCAGTATTATTATTTCTTTCTTCACCATGGGCCTCATAAAGAAAATTAACCTTTACAGCACATTTATTGAAGGGGCTAAAGAAGGATTTCAAGTGGCCATTAAAATTATCCCATATCTGGTGGCCATTCTTGTTGGAATAGGTATTTTCAGGACATCAGGCACCCTGGATTATATCACCGGCGGCGTTGCTTTTCTGGTTGAACTAGCTGGCCTGGATACTCGTTTTGTTGATGCGTTGCCTACTGCCCTACTCAAGCCCCTGAGTGGAGGCGGTGCCAGAGGTATGATGATTGATACCATGGAAACTTTTGGCGCAGACTCTTTCGCGGGAAGGTTATCCGGTATTTTCAGAGGAGCAACTGAAACAACCTTTTATATCATTGCCGTATATTTCGGATCAGTAAACATACGAAAAACGCGCTACGCCATTACTGCCGGCCTTATTGCTGATGCCATTGGTATCATTGCTGCAATATTTGTGGCCTACCTCTTTTTCGGACATATGTGAGTTTTATTGGTAAAAAGATGTATATTTAATCAACATAACTCGTAATATTGCTTTCATAATGCAAATAACCGACTAATATGAGCGTTTTGGATAAAGAGAAATCAGATAAAAATATTTATGATAATGCTAAAAAGCATTTCCTGGGAAATTTCCCACCCAGTCTGCCCATCGAACAAGCTTACGTTCATATTGGAATGTACCTGGGTTGGATCATAGATACCGAACTCTATTCTGAAGATTTTGAAGACGAAGCCGATATTCAAATATTTCGTTTTAAAAGAAGGGAAATATCATGTACAATTCTCAGTGAAATATGGGACGGATACCTGGGCCATGAACTTTTCAATAATATCGGTAACATGTTTACGTACTACTATTACGGAGGGGGCCTTTATCATAACGATTATGAAAATGTACTGGTGAAAAAATTACCTTCGATCTATCACGTAAAAGACAACTGGGATAATTATGATAAACTAAAAGAGGTGATGGATATTCGATATAAAGACTGGAAAAAGCTCGTTAACATTGACTAAACGTTCATCCTTATTCCATTAAAGTAACCAATTTGCCCTCTTTATCCACAAGAATTTGAACTGGTTTGCGTGCAGCATTTGCCCCTGCATATTCTATAAGATTTATTTGTAATTCGCCATTGGCTAATAATTTGATGCCGTCAGGCTTTCCTTTTAAAACAATATTGGAGGCCCAGGATAATCCGTCTGCACGGTAAACTTTTGCAATCGTTGCCTTCCAAAGGGTGTCCATTTTAAAGGCATTTTGGCTTCCAAGGCTATCTTCAAGCAAAAATTCATCTTGCAGGTCAACAGGTGATTGAACGGATGTACTATCAACGCTTGTAATAAAAAACGCATTATCACTGTGATACAACAAATAATAAACCTGGCCATCCATATCAGAAATACCGGAAACCTTAGATTCCTTGGTATTTAATAAACTGTCTATGGGAATTTCAACATAAAAATCCGTAACACGTGCCGGCGTTACCTCCACCAAATAACCACTCAACGTATCACCCTTTAGCTTAATACCTGCTGCCATTTGGCCTATTCTACCCAATGGGTGATGATACCTTTCCTTCACCGAAAATCCCAGACTATCAATATATATTGTATCATTTTGATATAATGTATAAGCGTTACGTAAATGGTACTGATCATTCAGCTTGTTAAGTTCTTCAATAAGGCTACTGGAAAATTCCAACTTACTTTTGATGTATTGGTCCAGGCCCAGGTACCCACTATAGCGTTGATCAACAAAATCTTTAAAGTTCCGGAGGTGCTCATCAATATTTAATGAGGCAATATTTGTTGCCAGATCATGCACTTTCTCAAGTATCCCGGCCTCCTTTTGATTCAATGAAATCCGGAAGGTATAATCAACAGAATCCCTAAAGGAATTATTACTGAAAAACGTATTATAATAATTTAACTCCGCCAACCGCAATTCAATAAGCTTTAAGGGCAAGGGATTGCTATCATAAGTTAATATTTCACCCGGATCAAATTCATTGATGAATGAGCCGATCTCCCCGGAAATGCTATTGCTATCTGTCAAAGCCTGTGTGAGTAACTGATCAAGACTTTCATCGGCCTTCGCAAGCCTGTATTTTATGGGCAATATTTGTTGAGTTATCGTATTTTTAGTCGATTTTGCCCATTGCCCATAATCCCATGCAGCGACATCAAGCGCCAGAAAATCGACTTCGGTCAACCCATCCTTTTCAAAATCTGAGAGTTCTATGGGATCCAGCTTTTGGCCATAACCCGAACGTGGTATCTCCAGCAATTTTTGATGTATTTTTTCAAATGTAACATGAAAGCTGTCATACTGCGTAGCTATCTTGTCGATTTTCGCCATAAGCATCAAATCACTACGCAAGAGAAGCTGGTTATAGTTGTCATAACCCGCTCTCAAGTCACGGAATTGATTCTCCATTACAGCATAGATTGAAATGGCCTTTTTGAGTAGCGTATTGACTATTTCGATATCCTGACGCCTTTTCTCCAACCTTTTGATGTCTTCATCTATCGCAAAATGAACATCAAAAACTTTGATGGATACTTTCCCGGTTCTGACATCCCGCTTTAAAAACTTGTGGTAGTATTCATCGTTCCGCTTTACTTCTTTTTCATCGATGAATTGCCTGGCTAATGCATAAAAATAAAAACAGCTGTCGGTATAACTAACAATATCTTCCCCGTTCTTAAAAATATCAGATTTAGCGATTTTATCACTAAATACCAATGCCATTTGATAATGCGCATTGGGATGGTCATTATTTTTTTCATCAGCTAAGAATTGCCTTAGAAAAGGCTCTCCTTCTTCATATTTCTCAGCATCTAACAAATAAAATAAATCTTTATATTTTATCTTTTGACTTGATGCAGAAGTATAAAAAAAGAAATAAATAAAAATAAAAATAAATCCACCAGCGGGTCGGCTCATCAAATTTTACTTACTTATAGACACTATTAAAAATAAAATTAGCCCTTTTCGTTTAGATTTTATATATAAAACACTGACAAAAATCATGTTTAGTATAAATCTGAAATTAAAACTAAAGGGTTTAAGCAATTAGAATTCCGTTATCCATTCGTTAAACTACAGGAAAAAATCCAGTTATAAATGGTAATTCTCGGTAATTATTATCTTTGCAATGAACTTTTTAACAAGGCTATTTGTACTTACAGATAGTAATAAGTGTTTAGCCTTCATTATGGCAAGGATAACCTCAACCTTTTCAATGACTATATAATTACACATGAAAAAACAACTCAAGGAACTGGCCATCATAGCCATCATTTTTTCTGTTCTATATTTTACCGGATGGCATACTGAAGTCATTGCGTTGACCCAAAGGGCTGTGCTGTCTACGGGTATATTTAATCCGGGCTCAGATGATTTGTCCGGGGATAATACGGAAGATTTCGATTATGCCTTTAAAGTTAAATCACTTGAAGGAGACGTTTTGGATTTCAGTGAATATAAAGAAAAAGTAGTCTTTTTAAACCTGTGGGCCAGCTGGTGTGGCCCGTGCCGTGCCGAAATGCCCGGCATAGAAAAGCTCTATGATGAATTAAAAGATGAAAAAGACATCGCTTTTGTTATACTATCACTTGACAGAAATCCGGAGGAAGCTCGAAAATACATTGAAAATAAAGAATTCACCTTTCCGGTATACGTGTTAGCAGGTTATCCGACAGACCAGATCAATGCTCCCAACATTCCGACAACATACGTTGTGTCTCCTGAAGGGAAAATCATTTATAAGAAAGCGGGAATGGCAAAATACAATACACGGACGTTCCGTGAATATCTAAAGGAACAGGCCAGGCCTTAATAATAACTCCTGATCAATTCATTCTTCATTTTCAGTACTCCTTTGGTAGCTACTTCAGGTATAAAATACAGAAAAGGTACTTTCGCGACTTCTGGAACTTTAGGGTCAATAATATACTTGGGTACTGTTGGCCCCGTATAATTTATCAGCCCGGCGGCAGGGTAAACCAGGAGTGATGTCCCGATCACAGCAAAAATGTCTGCATTTGAAGTAATATTTGCAGCAACCTCGATCATGGGCACATGCTCACCAAACCAAACGATATGTGGTCTGAGCTGACTCCCCTTTTCACAAACATCCCCCATATTTATTTCGCCCTTCACCGCATAAACCAGTCGTTCATCAAGGGTGCTTCTCGACTGAAAGAGGCTGCCATGTAAATGAACAACATGTGTTGATCCGGCCTTTTCGTGCAGGTCATCAACATTTTGTGTAATCACCGAAACATCAAAATAATCTTCAAGTTCAGCTAGTAAAACATGCGCAGCATTGGGTTTTACCTCAAGGGCCTTTTTCCGACGTTCATTATAAAACTTCAAAACCAATTCAGGATTGGTCTTCCAACCTTCCGGTGAAGCAACAGTCATCACGTCATGTCCTTCCCAAAGCCCACCACTATCCCGGAAAGTGGACAAGCCACTTTCCGCACTTATACCGGCGCCGGTAAGGACAACCAGTTTTTTCATTTTTTCTTAAACTTTTTCTTTTTCTCAGGTGTCTTTTCTGCCAGGTCAATACACTCTTCCAGGGTTAATTCAGCAGGCTCTTTTCCTTTGGGAATTTTCACGTTTTTCTTTCCGGCCTTAATATAAGGTCCGAAACGACCATTGAGCACCTGTATATCCGGATTGGACTCAAATACCTTAATGATCCTATTGGCCTCTGTTTTACGCTTTTCTTCAATAAGCACAATAGCCCTTTCTGCAGTGATGGTATAGGGATCTTCCTCTTTGGGAATACTTACAAACTTATTATCATGCCGGATATAGGGGCCAAAACGTCCCACTCCGATAACCAATTCTTTTTCCTCAAATTCACCTAAATTACGGGGCAGTTTAAACAATTCAAGCGCATCTTCCAGTGTGATATTTTCAATAAACTGACCATTTCTTAGGGAAGCATAACGTGGTTTTTCAGCCTCTTCGTCACCATTGCCATTTTCTCCAATCTGAACTACCGGCCCGAAACGCCCCAATCGGGCTATCACTTTTTTCCCACTCGCGGGATCGATACCTATTTCACGCGACTTTTGGACTGAAGACCTTTCCAGACTTTCCGTTTCTTCAACTTTACGGTGAAATTTGCCGTAAAAATTATCAATCATCTTATCCCATTGTTGTTTACCATGCGCGATAGCATCAAATTCTTCTTCTACTTCAGCCGTAAAGGAATAATTCGTCACATCGGGAAAGTGTTCCACCAAGAAGTCATTCACTACCATTGCTATATTCGTAGGGAATAATTTATTTTTTTCGGCACCGGTATTTTCAGTGGCTATTTTTTCGTTAATTTTTCCCTTATTCAAGGTAATAAGGGTATATTCTCTTTTCACTCCATCCCTGTTTTCCTTGACCACATAATCCCGTTTTTGAATCGTTGAGATGGTCGGTGCATAAGTGGACGGCCGGCCAATACCCATTTCCTCCATTTTTCTTACCAGGGCAGCTTCCGTATAACGGGCTGGAGGGCGACTAAATGTTTCCCTTCCTATGATTTCATCCAAATCCAATTCCTGCCCAATAGTCAGCGCGGGTAACATTCCGGTGGTTTCTTCGTCATCATCATCATCACGTGACTCGAGATAAACTTTTAAAAAGCCATCGAATTTTATGACTTCACCATTGGCCACAAACTCTCTGACATGGTCTGATATCCCAATATGCACGATCGTTTTTTCAAGCACAGCTTCAGCCATCTGCGAAGCCACGGTACGCTTCCAGATCAGCTCATACAAGCGTTGGAGTGACTTATCAAGTCCGTCCCCCCGATCATTGAAGTTTGTAGGCCTTATGGCCTCGTGAGCTTCCTGTGCTCCTGCTGATTTTGCTTTAAAATGCCTGGTTTTTATATAATTTTTTCCATATTCCTGACCGATAACATCCGCAGCCCCTTCTTTGGCCTCGTCTGAAAGGTTCAAAGAATCCGTTCTCATATAAGATATTTTTCCGGCCTCATAGAGGCGTTGGGCCAGCGTCATAGTCCGAGCCACAGAATACCCCAGTTTTCTCGAAGCCTCCTGCTGGAGCGTACTGGTTGTAAACGGAGGAGCCGGTGATTTTTTCTGGGGCTTGGTTTGCAAGTCTCTGATACTGAAACGGGCATCCTTTATTTCACCCAGAAAGTCAATAACCTCCTTGGCCGAAGTCAGCTTCTGAGGCAACTCCGCCTTCATCCGGTTTTTCCCCACAATAAACTCAGCAGTAATTCGGTATGAAGACTTTGACTCAAACTGGTCAATCTCCCTTTCACGATCTACTACCAGTCTAACAGCCACAGACTGTACCCTTCCGGCACTAAGGCCCGTTTTAATCTTTTTCCATAAAATGGGAGACAATTCAAATCCAACCAGTCGATCCAGCACCCTTCTGGCCTGCTGCGCATTTACCAAATTGATATCTATACCCCGTGGATCTTTTAGTGAATTTTCAATGGCCTTTTTCGTGATCTCTCTGAACACGATTCGACGTGTTTTCTTATCGTCAAGGTTCAAAGCTTCCTTTAGATGCCATGATATGGCCTCCCCTTCACGGTCATCATCACTGGCCAGGTAAACAGTTTCAACCGCTTTCGATAACTTTATCAAATCCTGCACCACAGCTTTCTTATCAGGGGTCACCTCATATGTTGGTAAATAGCCATTTTCCACATCCACTGCCAAACCGTCTTTCGGTAAATCACGGACATGACCATAGCTGGAAACGACCTTAAAATCCTTACCCAGATAACCTTCAATTGTCTTCGCCTTAGCAGGCGACTCAACAATAACTAAGTTTTTTTGCATTGCCCCCAATCCTTTTCGTGTTTAAAAATATTCAAATATCAACAAAAATTTTAAATTGCAAAGCTAAGGCTTTTAATGTATTAATTTCAACTAATTCCGTTTATGGCCAAATTAAACCTTTACCTCCTTCGACATGCCCGTACACAGGACCGGCAGGGCAACCAAACCGACATAGAGCGAGAACTCAGTACGGTAGGTTTGCAAAACTCAACCAGAATGGGGATGAATCTAAGTAATAAAAACCTGCAATTTGATATGATCGTATCCAGTCCGGCCATCCGGGCTATCACAACCTCCGGGCTGGTTGCCGAGCAACTGAAATACGACACAAACAATATATATATCAATGATGAAGTATACGACGCATCCATTCGAAACTTATTGAAGATTGTTAATAACTTCAAAAATGAATGGAAAAATGTACTATTGGTTGGCCATAATCCGGCAATCACATATCTTGCCGAATATATTTCGGATGGCGCTATTGGTGACATGACAACCTGTGGCCTGGTACATATTCAGTTTCAGGGCATCAAGTGGGATGCTATTAGCGAACATTCAGGAAAGTTTATTAGTTACATATACCCTGATTTACTCAATTTTTGATTATGTTGTTTTTAGGATTTGATATAGGAAGTTCCTTCGTAAAAGGAGCAGTGATTGATGGTGAAACGGGCAAACCACTACTTTCGGCGCAATATCCGGAAAAAGAACTCGATATGATTTCTACCCAAACAGGATGGGCAGAACAAGATCCTGAAATGTGGTGGTTCAGTGTAAAAGAAATAGCTAAAAGCCTGGCTGCCCGTCTGGGAAAAAGAAAAAATGAAATAGCAGCCATTGGTATATCATATCAAATGCACGGCTTGGTACTTGTTGACAAAAACCAACAAGCCCTGCGACCCTCTATTATATGGTGTGATAGCCGTGCCACGGATATCGGTCGAAAGGCCTTTCAGGACTTGGGTCAGGAAAAGTGTCTGGGGCATTTACTGAATTCTCCAGGAAATTTCACAGCATCCAAAATGAAGTGGGTACTTGATCATGAAAAAAGCCTCCTTGAAAAAGCAGATAAAATGATGCTTCCCGGTGATTTTGTCGCACTTAAAATGACCGGGGAAGCCCGAACAACCATTTCAGGGCTGTCAGAAGGTATGCTCTGGGATTTTAAGCAGAAAGAGGCCGCCCATTTTTTACTGGACTATTATGGAATATCCGCTGATTACCTTCCACCGCAATTAACATCTTTTGAGTACTCCGGTCAACTTACAGCTATAGCGGCAAATGAAATGGGGCTGGCTCCCGGTATCCCTGTAACATACCGGGCCGGTGACCAACCCAACAATGCATTGTCACTCAAAGCACTGGAACCGGGTGAACTTGCTGCTACAGCGGGAACCTCTGGCGTGATTTATGGCATTAGCGATCAGGTAAAATATGACCCGCAATCCCGCGTGAACACTTTTGCTCATGTAAATTACACCCCTGAAAAACCGAGATTAGGCATTCTGTTATGTATCAATGGAACAGGGATTCTCAATCGATGGGTGAAAGAAAATACCGGCTGGACAGATTATGAATCCATGAATACTGCAGCATCAGCAGTCAATGTGGGTTCAGACGGTTTATATATTGTGCCTTTTGGCAATGGTGCAGAACGCGTGATCAACGACAGAAACATCGGCAGCTCCATCCACGGGCTCTCCTTCAATCAGCACACACGGGCTCACCTGGTGAGGGCCGCTCAGGAAGGAATTGTTTTTAGCCTGTTTTATGGGATGGAGATCATGAAAGAACTGGCTATATCTCCCACCACTATTCGTGCGGGACATGCCAATATGTTTTTATCACCTATCTTTTCCAATACATTAAGCTCCCTCAGTCAGGTTCCCATCGAACTGTTTAACACTTC
>JAOUKJ010000039.1 GCA_029882675.1 Cyclobacteriaceae bacterium | reverse complement strand
AGCACTGCTCCGGTGATTGATGGTCAGCTGGAAGACGTCTGGAAGCAGGCCAGCCCCATTACGGAGCTTTACCAACGCGAACCCAACAATGGCGAATTGATTACCCAGCCTACTGAAGTCTATGTGATGTATGATGCTGAATTTCTTTATGTAGGATTCCGTTGTTATGATGAGGGGGACATTACCGCCAAGGAGCTGGCCCGGGATATTAGCCTGGCACAGGATGATCGTGTTCAGATTATTTTTGATACCTTCCTCAATGGGAGAACGGGCTATTGGTTTCAGATCGGGCCCCGGGGCTCTATTGGTGATGCATTGGTAAGTGAAAACGGAGCAGCCTTTAATAAACAGTGGGACGGGCTTTGGGAAGGAAAGGCACATATTCATGAGGATGGCTGGGATGCTGAGATCGCTATTCCTTTTAAGACCATGAGTTTTGATCCGGGACAGACTACCTGGGGCATGAAAATCATTCGACACATAAAAAGAAAACTGGAAGCTGCATATTGGCCGGGGGGGAACTTGAATACTTATACTTTCCAGGTATCTGATGGAGGTCGGCTTGAAGGACTTGAGGGTATCACCCAGGGTATAGGCCTGGACATTAAGCCTTATGGGCTGGTGGGTTTTGACGACAACAGGGGAGAAAAATTTAATCCCGTGGCTAATATAGGGGGAGATGTGTTCTACCGCCTCACACCCGGTCTTACCGGAGCGCTTACCTTCAATACGGATTTTGCCCAAACCGAGGCCGACAGCCGGCAAATCAACCTGACGCGTTTTAAACTGAACTATCCGGAAAAAAGGAATTTCTTTTTGGATGGGGCCAACTATTTTAATTTCGGGATTGACGGGGAACGGGCCAATTCATATAGCAAGCGCCTGATTCCGTTTTTTTCAAGAAATATGGGATTGTCGGCTGATGGTCAGCCAATTCCAATTATTGTAGGTGGTAAAATGACAGGGCAGGTGGGAAACTGGAACATCGGAGCCCTGAATATTCTCGATCAGCGTAGCTATGGTAATGAGAATTTTACCGTGGGAAGAGTATCCAGAAATATAGGAGCTCAATCTGCTGCCGGAGTGATAGGAACCTTTGGTGATGCCGGCCACCATAGAAGTAATAATGTGTTGGGGGCAGATTTGAAGCTGGCCACTTCAAAGTTTAATGGCAATAAAAACCTGGCTTTCACAGCTTATGGGTTGCATTCTGATACTGAAAATATACCGGGAGATACAACCTCTCAGATATCCGGAACAGACCAGGCCTTTGGCGCCCAGGTGGCTTACCCCAATGACCTGATTAATTTCCTGGCGGGTTATATGCAAATAGGTGATCAGTTTAATGCCGGTATAGGCTTTGTGCCTCGTGTTGGTGTCAGGGAATCTTATTCCAATTTAACCATTGGTCCCCGCCTGAATAAATATGGCATTATGCAGGTCTTGTTTGGCGCGGGAATGGATTATATCACCGATCTGAACAATAAGCAACTGACCGGGAAACTTGATGTGACGCCTATGCAAATTCGCTTTTTAAGTGGTGATATGGTATCCTATAGTTTGGCTTCCAGGTATGAACTGCTAGATGGTGATTTTACCATTTTCAAAACCCATGTGATCCCCCGGGCCCGTTATAAGTTTTTGTCAAATTCCCTGTTGTTGACTTCCGCCATGCGTCGCAATGTTTGGGCGAGTGCACAGCTCAACTGGGGTGACTTTTATTCCGGAAGACGTCAAGACCTTATACTCTCTGCCGGTTGGAAAATAAACGTTCCGTTATATGTCGGAATACAGTACGAAAATAATCATGTTTTTCTGCCGGACGGGGACTTTGCCGCAGAAATCTACCGGGTAAATGCTGATATATTGTTTAGTCCGGACATTACCCTGAGAAATTTCATCCAGTATGATAACCTTTCTGAAACGATTGGCATACAATCCCGTTTCCGTTGGATCATCAAACCCGGAAACGAGCTTGTTTTTGCATATACGCCCCTGATGAGCCGTCCTTTACCGGACAGTCCGTATGACCTGGAGCAGAACTCTTTCAGGATGAAACTGATGTATACGTTTAGGTTTTAATTAAATCCGGAACTGACCATAAGGCCCCCAACTCATCCACTACGCCAAAGGCGGGAAGTAAGCCTGTGCTTTTTTGTGATGACTAAAAATAGGTTTCCTGTAAATACAGTAAAGCGGGTATGTGCCGATGCCTAAATGGGCGTCAGATCTTTTTGTGCCGCTACAAAACAGTTAATACGCGATGAGGACAATTGCTATACCCAGTACTCTGATTCACGGCGCTGTGGTTACTGGTTCATTTTATAATTAAGCATCAAAAGCATCACCCGCAAACAGGCTAACAAACAGGATACCTAATATACAAATGATCCGCGGTAACCAATGAAACAATCTGATGTGTTTTCCATCGGATTAAAAGCTTGATAGTAAGCTGTTTTGGAAATAAAAGATAGTTGATTTTAATTGAAAAAACAACGATTTGGGAGTGGACATGATATGCAACTTAAACTAAATGCATTTCCTATTCATTTCTCAAAGAATCAACTGGATTGGCCCTGGAAGCATGCAATGTCTGTGTAGCTATGGTAATAAGTCCCAGCAGGAGTAAAATGCCAGCACTGATGATAACCGATTGCCAATTAAAGGCTACTCTGTTGGCCATAAATTCCAGCCAGGTATTATTGATAAAGTATGTTAAAGGTGCAGCAATAAGCACAGAAATAACAAGCAGCATAACGAAACCTTTTGAAAGTAAAGTGGTGATGGTTAATTCTCCGGCCCCAAAGATTTTCCTGATCCCTATTTCTTTTGTACGTCTTTCAACAGTATAGGTGGCTATGCCCAGCAGACCAAGACATGCGATGGTGATGGACAGAAAAGCAACAAAGCCCACAATCGCTACCAGATCGGTAAAGACCTGATGGGTAGCGGCCATCTGGTCATCAAAAAAGTCATACTTAAACGGATGGTCGGGGTCAATTTGAGTCCATTTGTTAGATATATTTTCAACTACGCCCATGAGGTCTGTTGAGGCCACTTTTACGTTTAAATAACTAAAATCCCGCTCTAAGTTTATAAGTAACAAGGGCCCGATTTTTTCCTCTGCCATTGGCAGTTTGTGTCTGAAGTTTTCAACAACGCCTATCACTTGCACATCAGGCCAGTCGCCCATAGCTTCCAGTGTATAGTCAAGGGCGTCTTCCGGAGTTGAGAAACCCAGCTCATTGACCATCGACTCATTGATGATGATGTGTTGACGGCCAGAAATGTTGTAGTCAGGAGAAAAGTTATTTCCTGTCAGTAATTTCAATCCCAGGTTATTGATAAACCCGCTGTCAACACTGATCCTCGCATAGTTGACATACTCTTCTTCGCTGCCAGGATGCCGCAGGCCCAGAGCATTGTTGATGCCGGTAGCAGGAATGTGCTCGCAGGCGGAGATCCTTTCCACACCGGCAATAGAGGAAAATTCATTGATCATTTGCGCCGGATCATTTCCCTGCAATTCAATATTGATAATGTTTTCTGTTGTGAAGCCGTATTTAAAATTGAGATAATGGTTGAGCTGTTTGTATACCAGAATAGAACTGGCAATAAAAAAAAGTGAAATTACAAACTGGGACACCGTAAGCGCTTTTATCAACCCGAATTTTCCTGTTTTTGTAGAGACCAGTTTGCTGAATATTTTAATCGGTTGGTGTTTTGACAGATACAACGCGGGAAATATTCCTGAAATTATACCTATTAACAAAGCAAATAAAAGAAACAAGCCGAAAATTGAATAATCAGGGGCAAGGGTGAAATTAAGAAATTTATTGACCCAAAGCCCTAAAAATGCAGGTTTCAGCATAAAAACTACCAGGATCCCAATGAAAAGAGCGAAAAGGGCAGTAATGATAGACTCTCCCATAAACTGGACAATGAGGTTACTTCGGGATGCACCAGTCACTTTTCTTACTCCTACTTCCTTTACCCTTGTGAGCGCCCGGGCAACACTGAGATTGGTATAGTTCAGGCAAGCAGACAGCATGATCAGTGCTGCAAGAAAGGAAAGGAAGTAAAAGCCCTCCAGGGGCAAGGTAAACTGGGTTGGGTTGTTTATGAATTTCCCAGGGGTTATATCCAGAATGGATTGGGAACTAAGTGTGTACTCCTTTTTCTCTTCACGGTCTTCATAGTGCCGGTTGACAATATCTGACAAGGCTATTGAAAGATCCTTTTCTGTTTTGTCATCGTCCAATAGGACATACGTGAAACAAGTGTTGTAATTGTCCCAGCTCTGCCAGTTTTCTTCTCCCCAATACACTTTGCGTTCCTTCATAAGAGATGTGAAAGTAGGTGAGGACACCAGTGCATCAAACTTTAGGTGTGATTTGTAATTTTCAGTATCAATTATTCCTGTGACAACAAACTGGCCCCAGGAGACAGGGGTTTTGTCGAAACCACTTATTTCAAGATATAGCAGGCCTCTGTCATAAAATTCCACTACTTTACCTAAGGGATCGGTATTGCCGAATAGTAATTCCGCCTTTTTTTTCGATAGTACAATGGAATTTGGTTTTTGCAATGCGGTAGCCGGGTTGCCTTGAGTGAGGGCAAAGCTAAATACTTCAAAAAAAGAAGGTTCGGTAAAAAAGCCTCTGACGGTCACCTTGTTGTTTTTATATGCAATATCGCCCCCTACGCCAATCTGTAATTTTACTGTTTTTGCAGCAATTGTGTAATTGTCTGTTAAATCACCAGCCAGGGGTACAGGCGTTGTTCCGACAGGTATGGGATTGGCGTCATTTGATATAATTCTATAAATACTGTCCCTCTTTTCATGAAATCGGTCGTATTGCTTCAAGTCATGGAGCATCAGTACCAGTAGAAGACATACCGACATGCTTATGGCCAGTCCAAATACATTGATAAATGAAAAGAAACGATATTTTACCAGGTTCCTCAGGGCGACTTTAATGAAATTCCAAAGCATGGGAGTAAAAGTTAGTTGGTAGTTCGGAAATGAATCATTATACCAGTTACAAACCCGATGCCAAACTGTATATGTTAATTTTATAGCAATAATATTATAATATTCGTTAGTAATTCAGGATAGGGTGCACGTAATCGGACATTAATGTCCGGTTTTGAAAGATGTGATTGAAGGGTGGTTGATAAAGCGAAGAAACGGACTGGATATAAAAGTATAATTTCCTTCCAACCATTGTCTCCATTATTGTGTCTAATGTATTACAGTATCAACAAGAAAATGGAAATTTTGTATATTATTCGTAGATACAGGAGGGCGGAAATCCCCCGGGCAAAGCGGCTAAACTCCAATTAATATGAAAAAGATATGGCCCATTGGACTTCTACTCATTTTGATCATTGGTTGTGAAAAAAATGCTATTGATGTGGTCACAAAACAATATGTTGCGAAAATAGTCGATGGCGACATGAATTGTTCCACTTGCATTCTTTCTTTTCCCGATGATTCCTTGGCTGTGAAAGCCTTGCTTGGAGAAAGTGAAAACAACTATTACCAGGCCGTCAATTTAGATTTAAAAGCGTTTAGGATTGGTCAAAGGATAAAAGTTAATGTGAGAAAGGCTAACAGCAATGAAATAAAGCCGTGCATCACTTTATACCCCTCATTTGGTTATGAGAGCATATTCGTATCGGACTACGAATTTTATGAAGACTTTGCATTGAATGATACCATTAACATAGGGTATGGAGATTGTTTGAGCGATGTTGAACAAAAGACCACCATATGTTTTGAGTCGGTGATAACAGATTCCCGTTGTCCTGAAAATACGGTCTGTATTTGGGCCGGAGAGGCGATAGCCAGATTTAGGTTTAAAACTCGCAATGATGACCCGATTACAATTGACCTTCTCGCCGGGACAGTGGATACGCTGGTTTATGATTACCGGATTTCTTTTCTGAATTTGTTACCTTACCCCAATTCCGAAAACCAAATTCGGCAGGAAGATTATAAGGCAATCATCATCATTAGGCAAAAATAGGATCAGGAGGCGAAATCAAGCACAACCGAAAAGGATTTTAGAACAGTTAGGCTTGTCATGTCGATATACACGGGCGATGGCCTGATGAAATAAATCAACACGAATTATTCATGAGTTTTCTATTTCAAGGCTAAATAAATTCATGTGCGGCCACTGTCTTCCCGATCGTTAAGGATGCTGTTTTGCGGGTTGAAGCGGAAAAGATATTGGAAGTCGTTTAAAAAGAAAAGCTGATTTAACCATCATTCAATGTTCACGCATTACAAATGCAGGGTCATGATATTTTATGACCCTACAAAAGATGATATATTCCTACACTTTCAATCCACCACCGGTGCTCCGGCTAGAATTTCATCGTTGGCATATTCCGAAAACTTCTTAAAGTTATCAAGGAAAGCTTTTGCAAGTTTTACCTTGGTTTTTTCATATGCGGATTCATCTTTCCATGCATATCTGGGGTTAAGAATTTCATAGGGTACACCCGGACAGGACTCAGGCAGGAACAATCCAAAAACCTCCTGTTTATGATACGCTACATTATCCAGCTTCCCTTCAAGGGCCGCAGTGATAAGAGAGCGTGTGAGCTTTAGTTTCATCCGGCTGCCTACACCATAGCTACCCCCTGACCATCCGGTATTGATCAGCCATACATTGGCTCCGGTCTTTTGAATTTTGTCGCTAAGCATTTCTGCATAACGGGTGGGGTGTAAGGGCATAAATGGCGCGCCAAAGCAGGCCGAGAAAACCGTGACGGGTTCATCAATACCGGCCTCTGTGCCAGCTACCTTGGCTGTATAACCAGATATGAAATGGAAAGCCGCCTGGCCGGGAGTGAGCCGGGCAATGGGCGGAAGTACACCAAAGGAATCACAGGCCAGGAAAAATATGTTTTTCGGGTTGTGGCCGATAGAAGGAACAACAATATTATCAATATGATGTATGGGATAACTGACCCGGGTATTTTGGGTTACGCTGTCATCAGCGAAGTCTACCTCGTCCGTATCCTTAATAAAGCGAATGTTTTCCAGAATGGCTCCTTTTTTAATGGCCCGATATATTTCCGGCTCACTTTCTTCGGTAAGGTTGATGGTTTTTGCATAACAGCCCCCCTCAAAATTAAAGATCGTATTTTCGGGAGACCAGCCATGTTCGTCATCGCCAATGAGTTTTCTGTTTGGATCGGCAGAAAGCGTGGTTTTTCCTGTGCCGGATAGTCCAAAGAAAATGGCCGTGTCTCCTTTTTCACCCAGGTTGGCTGAGCAGTGCATGGCCAGAACATCGTGTTCCAGTGGAAGTAAATAATTTAATGCAGAGAAAATACCTTTCTTCATTTCTCCGGTATAACCGGTGCCACCGACCAGGGCCACCTTCCGCTTAAAATTAAGAATAGCAAAATTATGTTGTCGTGTCCCGTCAATGGCCGGGTCAGCCATAAAACCAGGGGCATTCAGAATAAGCCAGTCGTGTTTAAAATCGGCCAACTCCTCCTGTTCCGGCCGGAGAAACATATTATAAACAAACATGTTGGACCAGGGGTATTCATTTACCGTACGAATATTGGTACGGTATGTATTGTCTGCACATACATATCCGTCACGCGCATAAATTTCTTTTCCGGAAAGGTATTTTGTCATTTTATCATAAAGCCCGTCAAACTTATCCGCATCGAATGGCACGTTGATATTGCCCCACCATACATCTTTTTCGGTCACTTCGTCTTTTACTATGAAGCGATCCTGGGGAGACCTTCCTGTAAACTCACCGGTATCCACGGTAATGGCGCCTAAGCTGGTTTTTTTAGCCTGCCCCAGGGCTACAGCTTTGTCGGCCAATTCGGTCGGATCCATATTCCAGTGGGCTGTGGAGTTGGTTATCCCTATACTCTCCAAAAATTGGTTTTTATCCATGTTGTTAAATTTAAAATTTCCGAAAAAAAACTATATGCCTACCCTTTAAAGGACAGGAAAGGCCAGTTATTGCTATGGCCTGATTCACTGGTTTTACTAACTGTAAAGATAAAGGATTACACATATTTTCAAAGGAATGTTGAATATGATTTATCTCATGAAAGTGAATATATTTGATTTGGTTTGCGAAAACGCTGTTTCGGTTTTAGTTTTAGCCATCTTTATGAGAAGAAGATTACCTAAACTTAAAACGACAATATATCATGACAAAAGGATTTTTCGGACACCCTGCCGGGTTGTTTACCCTGTTTTTTACGGAAATGTGGGAACGGTTTTCATACTATGGTATGCGGGCTATTCTCATGCTTTTTATGGTGGCCAAACTGGCTGAAGAAAATTCCGGTCTGGGTGTCTCAGCTGAAAATGCCGGAGCTATTTATGGATTGTATACGGCCTCGGTCTATCTGCTGACATTGCCTGGCGGCTGGTTGGCTGATAATATTTTCGGACAACGGAAGGCCATCTGGTATGGTGGGATCATCATCATGTTGGGGCATATTTCCCTGGCAATACCCGGTCTCGCAACATTTTATGGCGGTTTGGTCCTGGTAGCTATTGGTACCGGATTGCTCAAGGCCAATATCAGTACTATCGTGGGAGACTTATACCCCGAAGGTGGGGCAAGGCGTGATGCCGGATTCTCCATTTTTTATATGGGGATAAACATTGGTTCCTTTGCCGGGCAACTTATTGTTGGATATCTGGGCGAGCAGGTCAACTGGCATTATGGGTTTGGCGCAGCAGCCGTAGGTATGTTTTTAGGACTATGGATGTATAAAGTCACCGAATATAAATACCTGGGGAATATTGGAGTCACCCCTAAGGCCAGGGAAGCGAAAGGAGAGGGCAATGGAAGTAAGGGATCCGTGCTTGCTATTGTTATGGCCATTATACTGATCGCTTTTATAACGACTTTACATATGACCGGTGTGGTGGATATGTCCAATGTGCGAGGTATGGCTGAAGCCATGGGATATATAATCGTATCTGTCGCAGCACTATATTTTGCTTATGTACTCATTGCAGGGGGATTATCAAGCATCGAAAAGCGAAAGGTTATTGTTATCATATTCCTCTTTATCGGGGCTGCTTTGTTTTGGTCCGGATTTGAACAAGCCGGATCAACACTTAACCTGTTTGCCGAAAGACATACATTGAGATTTTTTGGGCCATTGGGAATAGCTGGATTGTTTCCTTTTCTATTGGGAGGTGTAATATTTGTGTTGTTAAGCTGGATTTGGTACAAATATATTTTTACCCGGGAGGATTTGCTTACATCTTTAAAGGTAATCACCTCAGTAGTCTTTGCCGGATTAAGCGTTATCGGCTGGTGGTTGCTGAGTAATATAAATGAAGGGTGGGAAATGCCTGCCAGCTGGTTGCAATCCATCAATCCCATGTTTATCATTATACTGGCCCCGGTTTTTGGAATGATATGGGTGAAACTGGCTGCTGTAAATATGAATCCAACGGCTCCTTTAAAATTCGCCTTTGGGCTGATATGCCTGGGCCTGGGCTTTTTAGTGATGGTATTTGCTTCCAGAGTTGTGGTTGGCGGATTGCCTGAATTGGTCAGGGTGCCTGCTACCTGGCTGGTGATGACCTACCTGCTACACACCACTGGGGAGCTTACCCTGAGTCCGGTGGGGCTTAGCATGACCACTAAGCTTGCCCCTAAAAAGTTTGCCGGTCAGATGATGGGAATCTGGTTTATCGGCGCAGCCCTTGGCAATCTGATTGCTGGTTTGTTTGCCGGTAATTTCGATGAAGGCAATGTGGCAGAAATGCCCGATCTGTTTATGTCTGTGGTCATCATGGGCGTTGGCGCCGGGTTTATTTTTGTCTTGTTTAGTCCGTTCATAAAAAAGTGGATAGGTGACGTAAAATAGGAGTTGATCACTGATCATCGGGCAAAGTGAGAGCGTCCTCATCAGGAGGCAGGGCAATACAACCTTAATTGATTATAATAGTATAACCATGAATAAAAAACGTATATTTTGGAGGCTTTGTGTAGCTGCGGCTATCATTGTGTGTGGCCTGAGTTTTACACCACTTGCCATTCCTGCAGGTCAACATCAGCCGTGGTTGTTTGGTATGCCGTATTCATTGTGGATGGGTATATTACTTACGATATTGATGGTAGTACTTACCTGGTTGGGATCTAAAGTACATCCGGGAACATATAATACGGAAGATCATGACTAGTGCTTTTGTTATTATTGCCCTGCTTTATATCGGGATATTGGTGTTTATGTCACTGCGATCCCGCAGAAAAAGCAAGTCGGCCGATGATTTTATGATGGCCGGCTCCAATATTGGTGTTTTTTTAGGTTTTATGACCTTTGCAGCCACTCTTTTCTCCACGTTCACATTGATGGGCATGCCCGATTTTTTCAGGACACATGGCGTAGGCGCCTGGATTTTCCTGGCCCTGTCAGATGGCGGCATGATCTTTTTGATTGTATGGTTTGGTTATCATTTAAGAAGGAAAGTCAGTGAAAAAGGCTTTAAAGGGATGTCGGGTTTGTTGAGGGACTGCTATGGCAACTCCTGGGCGGCCTATGTTTATTTTACAGGTGTTTTTATTTTCCTGGTTCCTTATGTCGCCATACAGATCCGGGGGGTGGCTATTTTTCTGGAAGCAGCCATGCCTGACGCCCTGCCCGTTTGGGGGTGGGCAATGATGATCATCGTGGTCATGCTGATTTATAGTGAGATAGGCGGGCTGAAGGCCATTATGTATGCCGATGTGCTTCAGGGTACCATGTTGCTGGTGGTAGTATGGATCATCGCTTATACCTGTATCGATTATTTTGGGGGGATCGGGGAAATGTTCAGGGAGGTGGAAAAGGTAGAACCGGCATTGCTTTCCACACCAGGGCCGAAAGGTCTTTTTAATGCTCAGTTTTTGATCGCCTCTTTCTTTGCTATTCTAATGATTCCGGTGTCTCAACCTCAGCTATCTACGCGTCTGGTCGTGATGAAATCTACCCAATCGACTCACCGAATGGCTGTGGCTGTTGGAATATTCGCGATCCTGGTGATTGCACCAACGGTTGTACTGGGTATGTATGGGGCTGTAAAATACCCCGACCTGGCTCCCGCTGATTTTATTTCAAAGGTATTGCTTTCAGACCAAACCCATGTCGTTGCCGCGCTGGCAATCATTGGGCTGATTGCCGCGGCACTGTCTACCAGCGATTCCCAGATTTTTGCCCTGGGTGGTGAGTTCCGCTCATTGCTGAAAGGAGACGAAAAAAGTGTGATGATAAAGACACGCGTAGCTATGATTGTTTTTGCCATTGCTTCGCTTATTTTTTCGATCATCACCACAGACCAACTGGTGTTGTTGGCCCGGGTGAGTTTTGCCGGTACTTCAATAATGGCACCGATGATTTTACTGGCCATACTGACCAAAGGAAAACCTTCCGGCTTGATGCCAGTGATTACTGCGGCCGCACTGCTTGTGTTTATCCTTTCACTTGCCGGGATCGTGCCTGAAAAATTAGGGCCTTTACGATTGGATTTGTTATTGTTGATTGTAATGGGAGCGGTGGCTGCTTTATTTGGGCTATTAAAAAAAGAATAAGTTGAAGCTGAAAAAAATCGGAAACACGTCAGGAAGATGCATTTCATTTATAACAGTGGGGTATTTACCGGGTGGATGATGGGGGAGAAGGTAAGAGTGATATTTAGCCAGAGCGTAAAGCAGCGCAAAACTTATCTTATTCACTTACGTTATGCGTTCTTTTCAACATACTCTTTTAAAGTCCCTTTTTCTTTCATTTTTATGTATTTTTCTACTCCCTTGTTCTTAGAAATTAGTCCTTTGTTTTTTGTATAGAAATCAATTACTGATTCTACTCCTGTCATTGTTCCGTCAATCCGGTTGTTAAAGTCCTTGGATTCTATGCTGTGTTTTGCCCATGTGCCTATAAAAATCATTAATAATTCAGGTGCGTCCATAAAAGTAACAATCTCCTGTTTTACTTCTATATGTACTTTTGTGCTCCCTGAAATCCATTTGAATAGAAAGGCATTAGCTTCTTTTCGTTTTTCAATTTGTTCATTTAAGGGTGTTTTCATAAGCCAGTCTACGCAATTGATCACATCATTTTCGTAAGTGTCGTAGTCGATCGAATTTTCTAATTTATAATTTTCAGGAACTTCAAAAGTTTGAGCAAGAACTCCGATGGATATAAGTGTTAAAATTAACGTCATTTTAAGGGCTTTCATATTATCTAAATAAAAGTTATTGATCATTTTACATAAAAAAACATTTTTTTACGGATGTTTTGTCCCTAGGGATTCCCATCAGCCACCGCTATTTTTCCCAAAATACGGTCAATAACGTAGTTTGTCCGTGCGGCGCTAACACCGTCACTGGGGCAGGTACCCTCACCACGCAGTTCATTCACAATCGTTTGAATAAGAGGTTGTTGAATGTGCTTTGGCATTTCAAAGCTTGTAGTTTCCTTTTCCTTTCCATCCACAGCCAACACGACTTTGCTTCCGAATGTCTCATATTGTATTTGCCCTTCGCTACCGATGATGGTTGTAGTGTCAGTCGTGTTATGTTTACCGGCTGTAAAACACCAGGACCCTGTTCCCATCACACCGCTTTCAAACCGAAAATTGGCTGAAACAATATCCTCGGCTTCGTAGAGTCCGGCTTGGTTATTTTTAAAACCATTGGCAGCGCTGATTGGCCCAAAGAAAAAGTCCAAAAGATCAAACTGGTGTGGGGCCAGATCGTAAAAGTAGCCCCCACCGGCTATCTGTGGGTCTACGCGCCAGTTTTCCTCCACCTGGGAGATGAGGTTGTCTTTCAGGGGTTGGTACATCCTGATGTCCACGGCCCTGATATCACCAATGACGCCCCCGTCTATATACGCTTTGATCTTAAGAAAATTGGGCAGCGCCCTGCGGTAGTAAGCCACATAGAGCGGAACTTTTGTTTCTTCAGCTACCTTAATCATATCCAGGCAATCCTGGTATTGGGTAGCCATGGGTTTTTCCACATAGGTTGGTTTTCCGGCACGAAGCGCCTGTATGGCGTATTGGGCGTGTACGTGTGGGGGGGTGGCTATATATACTGCATTGACATCCGGATCATTGATGAGGTCTGTGGCATCATCATAGAAGCGACCTACTCCGTGCCTGTCAGCATAATCTTTCGCCTTTTTTTTGTCCCGGCGCATTACAGCGGTAAGCGCGGAGTGTGGCACAAGCTGCATGGCTGGTGCGCTTTTTACCTCACATACATCTCCAGCCCCAATGATGCCCCATTTTATAGTGTTATTGGTCATAATCGTATAAGTTCAATTCTATTGTGTAAATAAACAAAACCGGGGGAGAGGAAACAATGAATTTTCAATGATTCAGGAAGCAGGTCAGATAACCGGCAGTTTAGGGAAGAAGTAAAAAGGTATGAAATGTGCACTTTCCTACCTGCCTCCCCCCATCTCTACCTCTCTACCTCTCTACCCCTCTACTTCTCTACTTCCCTGCTTGCCTGCCTACCGATTTTCACTATTTATAGTAAAAATTCTCACTATTTTCCGTGAACCATTTGTTAAAATAATTTCTGAGCTTGCGTTGAATTTATGAACAGCCAAACCAGCAAAATAATGAAAGGAATCACTAAAAGTAGTTATCAAAACCTGTCCATGGAGCGGGTTGAAGGTATACTTATGGAGTTGAAGAGTTTTGGAGCACGTATAAGTGGGGATAATCCATGGATCATCGATATGTCCAGCAGGGGATTGGTATTTAAAGGACTGTGGGATGACGAACGGTCGGTATTCAGGATTGAATTGATCGATGAAAGCGAATTTATACCGAGCGCACCCACCTGGGCGCTAATGAACAAAATAGTAAAGTCATTTGATGGTCGAAGCCTGAGTGTGCGGTAGTTTATTTACCTGATCAGCAATTAAACGTATAGGTGGCACATGAACATTGTCTGTTGGCCCTTCACCTTTATTAATACTGCGTTTATCATTGAAATTTAGTTTAAAATGAATATTTTTGGCCCATTATGAAGAATTATAAAGTATTGATTGTTGGGTGTGGTAACATGGGTGCGTCTCATGCCAAAGCATACCATGAAATGGAAAACTGTCAGATCGTGGGTTTGGTAAGTCGGGGAAAAGCCAGCAGGGATAAGGTGAATGGGCTGTTAAATGCCAGTTATCCGGAATTTAGTGAATTTGATGAGGCCCTGAATGCAACCAATCCTGATATTGTTTGTATAAGTACCTATACGGAAACGCATGTGGAGTATAGTATTAAAAGTCTGCGGGCCGGGGCTCATGTTTTTGTGGAAAAACCATTGGCCGCCACTGTTGAAGAGGCCCAACAGGTAGTGGATACAGCAAGGGAGTGCGGCAAAAAGCTGATCGTGGGTTATATTTTGCGCGTTCATCCTTCCTGGATCAAGTTTCTGGATAAGGCCAGGGAGATGGGCCCACCGTATGTGATGAGGCTAAACCTCAACCAACAAAGTGAGGGGTATATGTGGGGAGTACATAAAAACCTGATGAATTCCATTTCTCCACTTGTTGACTGTGGTGTGCATTATGTGGATGTGATGTGCCAGGTTACAGGGGCTAATCCGGTAAGTGTGAATGGGATGGGTGTAAGACTTTCTGATGAATTGAATGAAGGAATGTACAACTACGGACATTTACAGGTGATGTTTGATGATGGGAGTGTTGGGTGGTATGAGGCCGGGTGGGGTCCTATGATGAGCGACACGGCCTATTTTGTGAAAGATATTATTGGAAAAAAAGGCTGTGTTAGTATGGTTGATAAGCCAGCGGGAGCCAGCTCGGAGATAGGTGGCCATACCACTACAGGCGGTTTAAAAATTCATTGGCAGGACAGGGATGATCAGGATAATTTCACGCGTGAAAACGAATTTATCGATAACTCCGGTGAACCAGACCATGATGCATTGTGCTTCCTGGAACAGGAGTATATGGTGAAGTCCATTGAGGAAGACCTCAATCTGGATGAACATCAAAATTCGGCAATACAAAGCCTTGCCATTGTGCTGGCTGCAGATGAATCTGTAAGAACAGGTAAAACAGTATTTCTTTAAGTAAACAGAAAGGGTCCCCCTCCTGTT
>JAOUKJ010000430.1 GCA_029882675.1 Cyclobacteriaceae bacterium | reverse complement strand
TTGGAATTTCAGGGGCGGCATGGATCTGCGCGATGAAGTGAGCGGCGTGGAAGGTACAATCCGCATGGATCACTTTTTACGCACGGGCTTTGAAATGTTTACCGCAGTTGGTGAGGGGGGATACGTTGCTGAAAAGGCGGAAACGGACAAGGGTTGGCTTTTTCCGGTAGGTGACGAGGTTGGAGCCCTGGGATACGATAATATGTTTGATGATATGTTCAATGCCATTGACAGCGGAGCAAAACCCATGGAGGATTTTTATGATGGTTATGTGGTTAATGCTATTATTGATGCCTGCTACCGTTCCATGAAGTCTGATAAAAAATGGGAACCCGTGCATCTGGAAATATGGAGGGGTAAAGAGAAAACGGAGAAGATCAGCGGATTAAAAGACTTTGATGAGAATCACTACCTGATCAAGGAAGAATTGCTTCCGGATGGGAGTAAAAAGCTCATCCTAAAGGAAAAAGAAACCGGGAATATTATACAACGGGTATTGTAAAATGATTCTGAGATTAGCCTCTTCATGTATACGTTTTCTAATGTGAATTTTTTTAATGACTCAGGCCTTCTTTTATTCCTGTTGATGCAATTTTCAGCATGCAATACGGGAATGCCTTTAAATGTACTGAACCAATTCATCTGCTAAATTCACAAAGTCCATGGCTCCAATGCTTTCATTTTTATAGTTAAAAATGTCCTGGGCATGACTAAAAGTTTCAGCAAGTGCAATATTGTTTCTTACGGTATGATTAATAAGTTGACTGTTGTATTTTTTCCTGGATTCTTCAATTACCTTTTTGTGAAATAATGTTCTGCGATCTACCTGATTAAATATGATTTTATAGGGGGTGTTGTTTTCATTAGCAAACTTAATGACCACATCGACCCCCTTTATGGAAAACACTTCCGGTTTGGCAGGAATAAGTACAAGACTACTGCATTTAAGCGCATTTATGGTTAATAGGTTAAACGCAGGAGGACAGTCTATCAATATGAGGTCGTACAGTGACTTAAGTCTTTTTGTGATTTCTTCAAGCAACATTTCTCCCCGCATGGTCTCATGCAATAATGTTTCCTGTTTTTGCAGGTTGAAATCGCCCGGAATAATATGTACGTACTCATTGATTATTTTAGGCCGGATATTAAGGTTTCTGAAATGGATCACATCCCGGATATAGCTACCGATATTTTCATCACAATCAGCATACCCCAGGCCCATTGATAAGTTGGCCTGTGGATCCATATCGATAAGCAATACCTTAAATTGCCGGGCAAAGGCAAAGCCAAGGTTGGCTGTCATGGTTGTTTTTCCAACACCCCCTTTATGGTTACTTATGCTAATTATCCTGGCCATAAAAATGATTTTGCCTCATTAATTTAATATAAAATTGTTGCAAAAGGTATCTGATTAATTCGATCAAAAGTACATTATATTTGTTGAATGAACAAAATAGTCTTTGCTTTGCATGGAGAGAAGTCGGGGTAAAGATTTAGTTCTTAGCAGTTTTGTTTTGATTTTATAATATTCAATATCAAAGCCCTGCGAGGGTATCATTTTCATTACTTTCAAACAGTGCTCCATCGAAGAAACAGTATTTATCAAGTTGTAATTTTTCCACACCATTTGGCACCAGGTGTCGGGTAAGGATGAACCGTGGTTTGTATCCTTTTTTTAAGCAGCCTATTTTATCACGAAAGGAAAGCCGTTCACTACCTGTACCTGTAGCAGATTTGAGAACATCCAGGGGATTCATCCCGGCTTTTTCCATTAGAACCAATTCGTTTAATAATCCCTGACCATGCGGTACGCCACGAGAACCCGCATCACTTCCTGCAATGATGGTCACACCTAGCTCATGGGCTTTGATCAGCATTTGAGCATGTTGATCAAGTACTTTTTTCAGGATGTCTAGCTGCTTCCAACCGGCTTTGTTTTTTCTTAACGCTTCATAATAAAATTGTACCGGCACAAAGGTTGGAACCCAGGCAATATCAAAATCACGCATTTTTAGCAGCTGTTCTTCACTCATCGAAAAGCCATGTTCTATGGTGTCAACCCCTCCCAAAATCGCATTTTCTATACCTTCCTGACCTGATGCATGGGCAAATATTTGCATACCCTTCGATCGGGCGGCTTTTACACAGGCGGCAACTTCCTGTGCGCTCAACTGTGGCTTTTTCATGACTTTTCCGGTATTGAAATCCACGATATCTGACACGATTAATTTTATACGGTATGCACCTGAATCTGCCCTGGCTTTGACACAATCATCATATGAGTCATGCTCATCCAGTGGCAATCCCATAAACCGGCCATATTGTCCCCGCCGATAAATTGCAGCCGCGGGACTGTCAATATAAGGCACTTTTTTTGTTGTTCCGGCATGGTATAATTCATTCAGGGCCACGCCTACACCTTCTTTGTCGCCGGCATCGCGCATGGCCATTACACCAAAAGGAATTAGCCTTTCAGCCCGTGCAAGGGCCTCAGTGACTAACGTTCTGAAATCTTTTTTTATAATGGCGTTTCTTTTTGATTGATCCAGTTCTGCCCCTCCCTTCAATATATGTGTATGTGCGTCCGTCAGGCCAGGTAGCATGGTGTAATTTTCCAGGATAAGGTCGCAGGCAGTTTGTCCTTCTTTCAGCACCCTGCGGGGAGGCAGTCGATCGGCTGAACCGGTATAAAGGATCTGCCTGCTGTTGAAAACCACATGTGCAGGGCCTTTAAGGATTGTTTCGCCATCAATAAGGGTGCCCACAGTAATCCACATGGGATCATCAGGCGCCACCATTGTCTTTTTGAATAACTCAGGAATCTTACCTTTCATGGTACTTTGATATGATGTCCATCACGCCCTCAATCTGACGATAACCGGCTTCTTCCGGAGACTCATGGCCTTTTATCCTGCCGGCTTCGAGTATCGATCTAAGCCCAGGCAACAAGGGGTTGTCCGTTGTGAATAGGTCTTTCTCAGGACTGGCAAGTACATAATCAAGGCCGGATTTTCTTGCCATGGCGAGGTAGGCCCTTTCTATGGGGGTGCGTATGGGTACAGGCAGGCCCCAGGCCACATTAGTTAGTCCCACCACAAGATGAATGCCGGACATGTCGGGATCCTGCCTGATCAATTGCATGGCATCCAGTCCATTGTTGATCAACCCCATGGTGTCGGCTGCTAATGGAGCCAATCCGGGATCAATAAAGATTTGACTGTTTTTTTTTCCGGATTTTTTGCGAAGAAGGTCAATGAATTGTTGAGCTGTATGGTGTATTTCTTCAGCATTTCGGCACGGGCTGCATTCGCCATCGGGCGTATATTTTTCTGAGGCCATGACAATGACGGAAGTATCATACTTCCCTGTCAGAAAAACCAGCTTTTCCAGTTCATCACGTGAGGCCGACAAACTATTGATGAGGGGTACACCACCACGGGAAAAGTCATAATGGCTGAGGGCGGTTTCATGATAACCCAACCAGGCGCTGTCAAAACTAAGCGGGATTTTTGTAACTTCCTGTATGGCCGGGACGAGTTTGGACAGAAAGCCGATCATTTCATCATAACTTACAGACAGCGATTGTGTGCTGTCAATGTTTATGTTGATATATTCGGCGCCGGCATTGGCTTGTAAAAGTGCCAAATGCTGATAAGCTTCAAGGTCTTTGTTTTTCCATGCCTGCCTGGCCCGGCGAAAGGAGTTGTTGATCAGTTCGCCTATTATACCCGGATTTTTCATAGATCAGTTTTCTGTTTGTTGAATTGTCTGTTTGTAGAGTTGTTGAGAGGTATATGGGTGTATGGGTATATGGGTATATGGGTGTATGAGTTTATGGGTATATGGGTATATGAGTATATGGGTTTCCTCGAGCCCTC
>JAOUKJ010000429.1 GCA_029882675.1 Cyclobacteriaceae bacterium | reverse complement strand
CCTCACGAGACGTCAGTAAATTCTCTATTCGTCAATTGCTATGCGAGGCAAGTTGCCTTCTTAAAAGAGTTGTTCAACCCGTCTTAAAAATCATCGCAGTTTTGGGTGTTTACTTTGTCGCCGATTGCCCATCGTTGGCATCATCAACAAAATGAATGGTCACATCGGCATTTTTGGAACGCACTGTCAGGTTGGCGGAAAAATTGTTCGGAGCACCTACATTACCGGTAAGCCTTACTTCTTTTCGCTTTTCATCAATATAATACCTTTCCAGGCGATCAAAAGCCATTGGGATCATTAGTTTATCTTCCCTGGCCTCGATTTCAACATTAAGGTAGGACAAAGGGTTCAAGGCAAGGTAGATGTCCGAAAACCGCGATGTGATATTGATTTCTGAAAAATTGAAGGGTACATTTCTAACCATGAGTTCACCATAATCCATTGTAAGATCAATGGTATTACCCAGCTCTTCAATGGTTAGTTTAGAGAACATTCCCTTGCCGGAAAGGTGTTCTATCTGATGGATTTTGATACTTCTGTCACTGCGGCTGTCCATCCTAATGCGTTCAGCTTTCCTAACATCAATGTCTGATCCCGTACTTCGCAACTCCACTATCCCTACCTGTTGAATATCTCCTTCGGCAGCCCGGAGCGTAATACGTCCGCTTTTTAGGTACTTGATCCTTACATCGCCGAATCCGGCATCAATGATGGAGTTTGAATTGATATTATTGGTTCGTAAGTTACCATGAAGAACCGAAATTTGTGCCTTGCCATTGAGTTCCATCAGGAAGACGTCTCCAAATTTATTTTCGAGGGTTAAGCTAAGCGTAGAGGGCATAAACACCGTATAATTAACTTCTATTTTCCCCTTACTCATCATAGCCCGGGAATCATCAGAAAGGGTGTTAAAAAATTCCTGAAATAAACTGGAGGAGCGATCGAAAGTGGTTTCTGCCACCAGGTAACTGCCTGTCTGATCCAGGTCGATGAAAACCCTTTCAAGTGTCTTTCGTGCATCGGAATAATCTTTGCCAAAGGCCAAAATCTCTACATTTATTTTTACCGAATCAACATCCCAGGTATTAATGATCACATCTCCATACTTATTGATCAGTTCAAAATTATCTGTGGGTTTTACCGAAAAACGTTCTTCGATGACGCGTGATACTTCACTCATTTTTTTATCAGGAGTGGCTCCTGACAAACTGCTTGACGTAAGTATCAAAAGACTAAAGAACCACTTCATTGTGCTCAGTATTTTCATCTTCTTCATTATTTAATTCTTCCAATATTTTTTCCAGAATAAACAATTTAATTCTGTAATTCTGTACCATGGCTTCCACGACTTCTTCGCTCCCGGCTCCATCATTGAGGTCCTTCATCAGGTCCTGATAGGCACTGTCCAGTGATGAAAGTTCACCAAATACATCCGGGCTTATTTCAACGCCTGACATTTTTATCCTTTCCATCTTTTCATTGACCATGGATGAATAGTAAAATTCTGTTTCAGCCATTTCCGGTGAAACTTCATGCAGGGCAAAGCCCGCCGAATGATCGTATCCCTGGTTATTAAAAAGTGCGTATAGTCCGATTAATGAAAGTACCACTACCGTTGCTGCTACTTTCATTACCGTAATTAACATGCGTTTGACTGTCTTTTTATTTTCCCTGTCAATCCGTTTTTCGATATCTGCCCAAAGGGGATCGTAATCAGTATGGTATACCTCCCAGTCTTCCCTGTTTTCGTTTACCCATTTTTTCAGATCGTCCATTATTATATAGGTTTTGGTACTAAAATTTGTCTCAGTCTACGCTTGGCTTTGCTGTATTGTGCCTTGGAAGCCGATTCAGTAATATTAAGGATACTCCCTATTTCCTTATGGTCATAACCTTCAAAAACATACAGGTTCAGTACTGTACGACATCCTTCCGGTAGCTGGTCAATGGCCTGTAATAGTCTGTTTCGTTCAAATGTCCTGAATTCCTGATCAACAGTTGTATCATATTCAGCAGTATCGTAGTTCTCGTCAAGGGCCTCCACAAAAGCCTTTTTTTTCCTTAATTCATTCAGACAGTGGTTTATCACAATCCGTTTTATCCATGCACTAAACATTTCATCATTTTTTAAAGAGCCCAGGCGGGAAAAGACTGATATGAAAGCATCCTGCAACACATCTTTTGCCTGTTCCTCATCGCCCGTCATGCGTCGGCAGATATTAAACATCGCCCCGGCATAGAGTTTATACAATTCATTCAGTGCTTGCCGGTCGCCTTTTTTGCCTCTGCTGATGAGGTATTTATGTATGGATTCTTGCCTGTACTCCAACGTTTATTGTTGTTACACTCTAAGGACAAGATAGTTAAAAAAAGGTTTCCGTATACGATAAAAAAAATTCTTCGTAATATTGAAGCAGTGACATGGAATGGGTAAAAATATTTAATTCAGCAGAAGAGGCCAGGGAGGCTATCGAAGAAGGAAAAAGCCGCAAAGTGGTTATAGGCGACGTACGCATAAGCCTCACCCGGTATAAAGATGCTTTTTATGCACTACAAGACCATTGTCCGCATAGTGCTGCCTCCCTTAGTCAGGGATGGACAAATGACTATGGAGAGCTGGTTTGTCCTTTACACAATTATTGTTACGACCTGAAAACCGGCAGGGAGATGGAACAAAAGACCGCTGATGCCCGGGTTTATGAAGTTAAAATTGAAGAAGAAGGGCTGTTTATTAACATTTGAATTTATATAGAAGATGAATCCTTTTCACATTGCTTTTCCGGTAAACGACCTGGCCGCTGCGCACACATTTTACATAAATGTGCTGGGCTGTAGCACAGGGCGCACCTCCGACCACTGGATTGATTTTAATCTTTATGGCCACCAGGTTGTGGCTCATCTGGCGCCTGAAGAGGTGCAGGCCTCAGTCACTAATGCGGTAGATGGCCACAGCGTACCCGTGCGTCATTTTGGTGTGGTGCTTCCCTGGAATGAATGGCAGCAGCTGGCGGAAAAACTGAAAGGCCTCAATATAGATTTTATTATTGAACCCTATATCCGTTTTGAAGGAGAGGTTGGTGAACAGGCCACCTTATTTATAGCGGATCCCAGCGGAAACGCGCTGGAATTTAAATCTTTTAAAAATATGGATCAGCTATTTGCCCATTGATAAAAGAAAAGGTCATATTGTTCGTTGGTATGAAAATGAGATTATGGTATTCCGTTTTTTTTGCTTTTACATTAATATATAGTGTAGAAGCTCAGCAGCTGATGGGTGAGAAATTAGCCGGACTGGTACAAGTAGATACTTTTCCATCCCGTTTATTGCAAACCCGTACGGCTGTTTTACTGGGTGGAGATATCAAAAATCAACAGGAATGGGAACAGATTACAGGTATAATCCATGATAATTTACGCAAACCGGGCATCGATGCCGTGGCATACTATCGCATTGAACAAATATATGCTGGTGTAGAGGTGACTCGCAGTTTTGCCCTTGACCTGATGAAAAGGGAAATCAATAATCTTGTGTTGGTCAATTATAAGCCCGATATCAGCCAGGTTGCCATTCTGGTTCCAGATTACACAAAGGGATTGGTGACTCCGCAACAGCCTGCGTGGATGGCCAGTGGGCGATTGGATCGTGTCATGTTTCAGGTATATGCGCAGTCTGCCAATGCCAAGCTGGTACGCACCAATTTTTTGGTCAATGATCTGCCCGAAGATGGGCTGATGACCGATCCCATCAGCGGGCGAAGGGCACAGTTTTTCAGTCTTACCTTAAATGAAGGAAAAATGGCTGTTCCACAATGGGGAAAAGCAACAGAAGACAGTTTGCTGGTAGAGACTTTGCGGCAACACTATCCGTATGAGTTTGGGCTAGTAGATGCGCTGGATTCTGATGT
>JAOUKJ010000038.1 GCA_029882675.1 Cyclobacteriaceae bacterium | reverse complement strand
TATGGATGAACGTCGAAAAAATGTTGGGCGTTATACTTTTCCCTGAACAATCGATAATAGTGCGTATTGTTGCATGCCTTTTTTCGACGTTCATCCATAAGAAAAAATGTTTGACCACGATGTCCTGTAAACAGCGTGGTCAAAAATCCCTTCAAACTTGTCTTAATTCAATTTAAAGGTAATAGGCAACACCATCCGTACCCTTACACTTTGTCCCCTTTGACGACCTGGTAACCATTGTGGTGCTAAATTGATCACGCGAAGTGCCTCTTCATCGCACCCTGCTCCTATACCCCTGATCACCTGGGCTTCGGTGATATTCCCTTTTTTATCAATGACAAACTGGATAAAGACCTTCCCTTCAACATTCATTCGCTGGGCAGTACGGGGGTACTTCAAATTTTCACCAACAAAACCGTAAAAGGCCTGATAGCCCCCCTCGGGCAAAGGCATGTCGTCGGCGTGCAAATAAAGTTGGTCATCGACCACCTCATCAGGGAGGTCTTCCTCAACAAATTCCACTTCCATTGTTCCCAATTCATATTCATCGAAGGTAAACTCCTGAAGATCATCGATGGGCTCCTCCTCCATTACCTCTATGATTTGAGTTACGACCTTCGGCTTTGGTGGTTCAGGAGGTGTCCATTTCGTTATTGGGATCACAAAATCTTCAGCGGCGGTCAGGCCCTCAACACCTACGGTCTCTTCAACCATTATAGTATTCCATTCAAAGGCGGAAATTGCCAGGGCCAGGCTTACGATAAAGCCCAGTTGGATATAAAGGTTTCTTTGCCGCTCAATATCGCATTTAGGATTTTTCTTCACTTCCATCATATTTGTATTTAGGTGAAACAATCATTTACATCATAAGCCCTCCAGGAACAGAAAGTCACAAATGCCATGATAACTTATGATCCCCCGTACTACGGGTATGACCTTGTGATGGTTATGCTTATATTTGGAAATGCAAAACAGGACATAAATATGCAAGACCAAATTGATGGGGAATGAATGATGATAAAGTATTTCAATTATAAAAAACCGTTTACCCTGGAGGCCGGGGACACACTTCCCGAATTACAGATAGCCTATACCACCAGTGGTATTCTTTCACCTTCAGGCGACAATGTAATTTGGGTATGCCATCCGCTCACGGGAAATGCAGACGTGGAAGAGTGGTGGCCGGGCATTGCTGGCCACGGAACGGTCCTGGATCCGGACAAATATTTCATTGTATGTGCCAACATGCCAGGTTCCTGCTTTGGCAGCACTGGCCCCGACAGCATTAATCCCATAACGGGTGCACGGTATTGTCACAGTTTTCCACTTATCACCATCAAAGACATGGTAAAAGGTTTTCAACTCTTACAACATGAGTTGGGAATACAGAAAATTCATCTGGGCATCGGGGGATCCATGGGTGGACAACAGGTATTGGAGTGGGCGGTCACTGATCCTTTACTGTTTGATAACCTGTTTCTTATCGCTACCAACGCCCGGCATTCGGCCTGGGGCATTGCTTTTAACGCCGCCCAACGTATGGCCATGGAGGCCGATCCCACGTTTTTCAACCAGTGTGATGATGACTACGCCGGACAAAAAGGACTAAAGGCTGCCCGTGCCATTGCCCTGTTATCGTGCCGGCACCAAAATGCCTATCGCAAAACACAAACTGACTTTAATGATAAACTGGATGATTATAAGGCCTCCAGCTACCAGTATAATGAAGGCGAAAAGATTACCCGTCGCTTTACGGCCCATGCCTACTATACCCTCATTAAGGCCATGGATACACACAATATTGGACGGAGCAGAACCTCTGTACGGAAAGCGCTACGCGAGATCACTGCGCGAACAATGATAATAGGCATAAAGAGTGATTTACTTTTCCCTTATGCCGAGCAAAAATTTTTAGCGGCTAATATCACTGACAGCCGCTTTAAGCTCATCGACTCACTCTACGGGCACGATGGTTTTCTGATCGAAGATAAACTGATCTCAGAACACATCAGGAAATTTTTGGAAGAGGTAAATTCTTCCCCGGCCAAAAAGTAAACGGCTTAAACTGATATTCTATGGCCTGCCGATTAATGTAAACATATTCGAACCACAAACGATCAATTGTTTTCTATTTCCACTACAGCCGCCATGGAGATAAGGTATCGGCGTTGAGACAATTCGTGCATACACAGCGCTCTCGTACGCCTTTTTTCCATCATAGTATAGGATTGCCCTTTAAACCTGAATGAAACGCCGTGATCCAGGTCATAAAGTTGTGTGCCTCCGTACTCGTCAAATTCCTGTAAGGCCCGGGCCAGCCGGGGATCTGACCAGGAGCTGGCTTTTGGATTACGTGCATAAGCGGCCAGTGCGCCAACCAGGTTGTCTGGCACATGCCCACTGCTGATCACAGGCAAAAGTAGCTTTCGAAACTCTGCCTTCCACTCTTCACCATGGTGCTTTAAACCGCTACCGTAATTAAGCTGCACCTTCATATGAGCCACTTCATGCAGATATGTGACGAGAAAGGCCCATTGATTCAGATTTTCATTTATAGTGATGGTATGACTTCCCGTTCGGGGATTATACCGATAGTCACCGGCCTTCGTGAGGCGCCGGCGGGTAACCTTAAAATGAAACTGTAAGTCCAAATGTATTCGGGAAATGTATTCGAGAAATTCATCTGGTATATATAGTTTATTGTTTTCTTTTGCCATTGTCCATCTTAAATATTTTCAAAACCAACGCCCTTAATCCCCTTCTGCACGGTTTCTGATCCAACAATACAAAGTAGGGCTCTGTTGATGATCATACCAACATGGCATCGCCTGATGTTGATACACTTCGTGTCAAATTCAAAAATGACTGTAAAAGTATAATTACACCTGTACAATTACTACCTTCATGACCAAATAATCTTATGGAATTCATACGCGAAATGTTTTTTGCGCTGGGACTGCTCAGCGGTCTTTTTCTAATCATCGGGTTCATCAAACCGCACCTGTTGCTCTGGTGGGAAGATACTCAATACCGTATGAAAGTGCTGAAAATTTATGGCTGGGGTATGGTGATTTGTTTTGGAGTGTACTATTTGATGGCTTTTATATAAATAAACAAATCATGTTTTCTGTTTTTAGTCTTCATACAGGCTAATAAATTCAAAGGTGTTTCCCTGATTTTCGAGAAATCTAATAAAATCAAGTCTTGAGATTACCAACGAGGCCGTATTTTCGTTGGGGTGAAATGACAGGTTGTCAAAGGCTAGCAGTTTTTTGTCAATAAAAAGGTGAACATGCTTCTCGGTATCATTGATCAGACCAAATGGAGAGACTGATCCGGGCTTAAGTCCGAGGTACTTCATCAGCCTTTTTTCAGAGGCAAAACTCAACTTGCCCTGCCCAAGTTTTTGCTCAAGGTCTTTGATATTGAGGTTACATAAATGTTCCAATATTACCAGGTAATGCCTATTTCCCTTATGATTTCTAAGGAATATGTTCTTGCATCGCCCTGAATCAATGTCTTTCCAATAGACAGTTGCTTCGGCAATTGTAGCTACGGCAGGATGTTCACGATAGCGGTATTTTATGCCAAGCTCGTCCAGTTTATCATATAATTCCTTTTGCCCTCTCATTCAATCTATTTCAAGTTCACTGCCCCGGCCTTTAAAGCTGTTATTTTCAGGAGTAAACCCTACCCTTTACCAGTTTTTCCAGATAATCGCCATAGCCACTCTTCAAAAGAGGTTGAGCCAGGCTCAACAACTGCTCTGCATCGATAAATCCCATGCGGTAAGCCACCTCCTCTATACACCCGATCTTCAGGCCCTGGCGATGTTCTATGGTCTCTACAAATGAACCGGCCTGCATCAGCGAAGAAAATGTGCCCGTATCAAGCCACGCTGTTCCCCGACTCATAATGCCCACCTTTAGTTTGCCCCTTTTTAAATATTCCTTGTTGATATCCGTGATTTCGTACTCTCCACGGGCGCTGGGCTTCAGATTTTTTGCAATATCAATAACATCATTGTCATAAAAGTAAAGTCCGGGCACCGCATAATTTGAACGCGGCTGGTCGGGCTTTTCTTCAATTGAAATAGCCTTTTTATCTTTATCAAACTCCACAACTCCATACCGTTCCGGGTCATTCACATGGTAAGCAAATACGATTCCCCCATCCGGATCGGCACACTCTTTCAGCAAAGAGGTCAGGCCTGTTCCATAAAAAATATTATCACCAAGCACCAGTCCGGCCTTGTCATCACCAATAAATTTTTCTCCGATCACAAAGGCCTGAGCTAGCCCGTTGGGCACCTCCTGTACAGCATACTCAAAGCGGCAACCAATTTGACTGCCATCACCCAGTAATTTTTGAAAATGAGGTGTGTCATGCGGTGTGCTGATGATCAGCACTTCCTTTACACCAGCCATCATCAGCACCGAAAGCGGGTAATATATCATCGGTTTATCATACACTGGCATGAGCTGTTTACTCACGGCCAGGGTGAGTGGGTGGAGGCGGGTGCCGGATCCGCCGGCGAGTATAATTCCTTTCATATTTCTTTTACGTTACTAAGGTGGTTTGTGTAAATATGAGTAACTAATTGCATGTCATTCGCCGTTAGGCTTAAAGCAAATTGAAGGTTGAAAATCGGGTTAATCATTTTCTGTTTTCCAACTTCTAGCTACTGTAATAAGCGTCGTAATACTTTTTATACTGGCCTGAAGTCACATTTTCAAGCCATTCTTCATTGGCCATATACCAGTCAACCGTCTTTTCCAAACCCACTTCAAAAGTAAGGGAAGGAGACCAATTCAATTCATTTTTAAGCTTAGAGGCATCAATGGCATAGCGCATATCGTGTCCGGCGCGGTCTGTCACATACGTGATAAGCTTTTCAGCCGTACCGGATAATCGCTTGAGCTTCTGATCCATAATTTCGCAGAGTAACTTCACCAGATCAATATTTTTCCATTCATTATCCCCGCCTATGTTGTAGGTATCGCCTGTTTTCCCTTGGTGGTAGATCACATCAATGGCACTGGCATGATCTTCCACATACAGCCAGTCACGAATATTTTCTCCCTTACCATAAATGGGCAGGGGTTTACTGCTTCTGATATTATTAATCATCAGGGGAAGCAGTTTTTCAGGAAATTGATTGGGGCCGTAATTATTCGAGCAGTTACTAATCACCACAGGCAAGCCAAAAGTATTTCTATAGGCACGCACAAAATGATCTGAACTGGCCTTGGAAGCTGAATAAGGAGACTGTGGGTCGTAAGGAGTATCTTCCAGAAAGAAACCGGTATCCCCCAATGATCCGTATACCTCATCGGTACTGATGTGGTAAAACAACTTTCCATCAAAATTATCTTTCCAGGTTTCCCTCACAGCATCGAGCAGATTGACTGTCCCCACAATATTGGTGAGAAGAAATTCCATCGGATTACGGATGGAGCGGTCTACATGCGATTCCGCCGCAAGGTGGATAATCCCATCCGGCTGTTCCTTTTCTATAAAACTGAGAATGAATTCCCGATCAGTAATATCGCCCTTCACAAAAGAGTAGTTGGACTTCTTCTCCACATCTCTCAGGTTTTCAAGGTTGCCCGCATAAGTGAGTTTATCCAGGTTAATGATGTTGTAATCAGGGTAATTGTTTACAAAACGTCTGATAACGTGGGAACCAATAAAGCCAGCCCCTCCGGTAATAATGATTTTCTTTTTACTCATTTTTTAATGTTTGTTGCCATTGCCAGGCATCCTTCAAGGCATCTTCCAGGGTAAGTTTGGCATGCCAGCCCAGCACTTGTTCTGATTTTGTTGTATCTGCGTAAATTTTTTCAATGTCGCCAGTGCGCCGATCACCGATTGAATAGTTCAGTTTGTTACCTGTCACCTTCTCAAAAGCATTGATGACTTCCAGCACGGTATACCCACGTCCTACCCCCACATTAAATATATCATAGAAGGGTTCTTCAGGCTGTTTTTCGAGGTATTCAAGGGCACTAACATGTGCCCGGGCCAGATCAACTACATGAATATAATCTCTGATACATGAGCCATCGGCGGTATTATAGTCGCTGCCAAAGACAGTGAGTTCTTTCCGGATGCCTGCGGCCGTCTGGGTGATAAAGGGCACCAGATTGGCTGGCACGCCCAGGGGAAGCTCACCAATCAGGGCAGAAGGGTGGGCGCCGACCGGGTTAAAATACCGGAGGGAAATGCCTTTCAGCGGAGCCCTGCCTGTTACCGTATCACGAATGAAATCTTCACACATTTGCTTGGTGTTCCCATAGGGCGACTCAGCGGGTTTTCTCGGACTTTCCTCTGTCACCGGCAGGTGATCAGGCTCCCCATAAACCGTACACGATGATGAAAAGACCAGATCCCCCGCTCCGAATTCCAACATCACTTCCAAAAGGGAAAGGGTGCTTCCTAAATTAACATTGTAATAAGCCAGTGGCTTTTCCACAGATTCACCTACTGCCTTGTAGGCGGCAAAATGTATGGCCCCTGAAATGTCTTTCTCCTCCTCAAAAATTTCCCGGAGACGTTGCCTGTCCTCTACATTACCCGTATAGCATTTCACCGGACGTCCCAAAATTTGCTCAAGCCGACCTATCACTTCGGGATTCGAGTTAGAGAAGTTGTCGATGATTACCGGCTCATAGCCTTCCTGTGCAAGTTCAATAACAGTATGTGATCCAATGTATCCGGCACCACCTGTTACCAGTATTTTTTGTGGCATATCAGCGTTTTATATAATGTTCAAAAGTGTTGTGCTCTTTAGCATACAAATCTTCTTTAGAAAGTGTTTTGAAGTAATCATAGGTTATTTTCAACCCTTCACTTCTGGATATCTTTGGTTCCCACCCCAACACTTCTTTGGCTACGGTGATATCTGGTTGGCGCTGTTTGGGATCATCCTTCGGAAGGTCTTTATAAACCACCTTTTGACCAGTTCCGGTAAGTTTTACTATTTCCTCTGCAAAATCACTGATGGTGATTTCATCGGGATTTCCAATATTAACGGGCTGCTCATAATCACTCAATAACAAACGGTATATACCTTCTATCAGGTCATCGACATAACAGAATGAGCGCGTCTGCGATCCATCACCAAAAATTGTGAGGTCTTCACCTCTAAGCGCCTGCCCGATGAAAGCAGGGAGCACCCGTCCGTCGTTGAGCCGCATGCGGGGGCCGTAGGTGTTGAATATCCTGACAATACGTGTTTCCAATCCATGATAAGTGTGGTAGGCCATGGTGATGGCTTCCTGAAAGCGCTTGGCTTCATCATATACACCTCGCGGGCCTATGGGGTTTACATTCCCAAAGTATGATTCCTTCTGCGGGTGTACGGCCGGATCACCATAAACCTCTGAAGTGGATGCCACCAGGATACGCGCCTTCTTCTCTTTGGCCAGGCCTAAAAGATTGTGGGTGCCCAGTGAGCCTACTTTAAGCGTTTGGATGGGTATTTTTAAATAATCTATGGGACTGGCTGGCGAAGCAAAATGCAGGATGTAATCCAACTTGCCCGATACATGCACAAAATTAGAAACATCATGGTTATAGAACTCAAAGTCCTTTTCAGGGAAAAGGTGCTCAATATTGCGTAAGTCGCCTGTAATCAGGTTGTCCATCCCTAACACCCTGTAACCCTCTTTCATAAAGCGATCACAAAGGTGTGACCCTAAAAATCCGGCGGCTCCGGTAATTAATACGGTTTTTTTCATTTATTTAACGTTTTCCCTTCCAATACTGTAGTATGTGAATCCTAAGTCCTTCATTTGTTTTGTCGTATACAGGTTTCTCCCATCAAAAATCACTTTGTTTTTCATTGATTTTGCCATCAGGTCGAAATCAGGGGTGCGAAACACCGGCCATTCGGTCGCTATGAACAGGGCATCTGCTTCTTCCAAAGCAATGTACTCATCATCAGCGAAGGCAATCCTTTCGCTCCATTCTTTTTTCACATTTTCCATGGCTTCAGGATCGTAAGCCACTACCCTGGCCCCGGCTTCCAGTAGTTCGCTTATATTATATAAGGCCGGGGCCTCGCGTATATCATCGGTATAGGGCTTAAAAGCCAGCCCCCAGATGGCAATGGTTTTACCATTCAGGTCGCCGTTAAAATAGTCTTTGATGCGGGGTATCATTCGCGTTTTCTGATCATGATTGATCTCCATCACCGCATTAAGTATCCTGAAATCGTAATCTGCATCTTTGGATGATTTGGCCAAAGCCTGAACATCTTTTGGAAAGCAACTGCCGCCATAACCTATGCCGGCGAATAAAAACCTTTTGCCTATCCTGCTGTCGGTGCCTATTCCTTTTCGCACCATATCGACATCAGCACCGAGCAATTCGCAAAGATTGGCCACTTCATTCATAAAAGTAATCTTTGTGGCCAGGAAAGCATTGGCAGCATACTTGGTAAGCTCAGCCGATTTTTCATCCATAAAAAGGATGGGGTTGCCCTGACGTACCAGCGGTTCATACAGGCGTGTCATTACCTCTTTGGCTCGCGCTGAAGATGTGCCAACGACTACCCGGTCTGGTTTCATAAAATCTTCTACAGCCACTCCCTCCCGGAGAAACTCCGGATTTGAAACGACATCAAAATCAACGGTGGCATGGGCAGCTATACGGGCACTCACTTTGTCGGCAGTACCTACCGGCACCGTACTTTTATCCACGATCACTGCATAATGTTTAAGCAAATGCCCAAGGTCATCTGCTACCTTCAATACATATTGCAGATCTGCTGAACCATCTTCCCCCGGAGGAGTAGGCAAAGCCAGAAATATTACTTCGGCCTCTTCAATCCCTTTGGCCAGGTCTGTTGTAAAATGCAAACGACCCTGTCGCTCGTTACGTTCAAAAAGTGTCTCCAGTCCGGGCTCATAAATAGGAATGATGCCATTGTTCAGGTTCTTTACCTTTTCCACATCAATATCTATACAAGTTACCCGGTTTCCTGTTTCTGCAAAGCATGTTCCGGTGACAAGCCCTACATACCCGGTACCCACTACGGCTATTTTCATCTTCGATTATTTTCCTTGTAAAAAAATGTATTTGTTAATGGCTGGCAAAATTAGCGTTTTTTAATATAAAATATAAATAGTATTTTACATGAAAACTGACAAAGCCATTGCGTTGTTAATCTGAAAGAGTAAACCAGAAGAAATATGTATGTAGAAACCGATGATCAGCGAATGATAGCCCGGATGATCAGGCAATTGGGAGAAAAAGAGATTGTTCCTCACAGGATGTCCTGGGACGAATCGCAGGAATTTCCCATTCCCTTATTCAGGAAATTGGGAACCCAGGGCCTCATGGGTGTTTTAGTACCACAAAAATATGGTGGAAGTGGGTTTGGTTATCCTGAATACGTGACTGTGATTAGTGAGCTCGCCCAACTGGATGGGTCTATTGGCCTTTCTGTTGCCGCCCACAATTCCCTCTGTACGGGCCACATCCTTCAGGAAGGCAGTGAGGCTCAAAAAGAAAAATACCTGCCCAAACTTGCCTCCGGCGAATGGATCGGGGCCTGGGGCCTGACTGAGCCCAATACGGGTTCAGACGCTGTAAACATGAATACCATTGCCATACAAGACGGCAATCATTATGTTATTAATGGGTCAAAAAACTTTATTACTCATGGCAATTCAGCAGATGTGATGGTGGTATTGGCCCGGACGGGTGCTGTACGCGATCCGCACGGCATAACGGCATTAATCGTTGAACGCACTAATCCCGGATTGATCAAAGGGCGTAAGGAGAACAAACTCGGAATGCGAGCCTCAGAGACTACGGAAGTTTTCTTTGACAATTGTCAGGTTCATCACAGCGCTGTACTGGGTAAACCTGGAGAGGGATTTGTGCAAGCCCTTAAATTATTAGATGGGGGCAGAATATCCATTGCTGCGCTGGGCCTGGGAATTGCCCAGGGAGCCCTCAATGCTGCAGTGGCGTACAGTAAAGAAAGGCAACAATTTGGGAAGCCTATTTCCTCCTTTCAAGGGATATCCTTCAAGTTGGCTGAAATGGCTACCAAAGTAGATGCGGCCAGACTACTCATACAACGCGCTGCTTTTATGAAACAGGAAGGCCTTGCTACCACAAAAGAATCGGCCATGGCCAAGTATTATGCAGCGGAAATAGCCGTAGAAGTGGCTAATGACGCCGTACAGGTTTTCGGAGGATATGGCTATACTAAAGATTTTCCCGTGGAGAAGTATTACCGCGATGCCAAACTGTGTACTATTGGTGAGGGGACTACCGAAATTCAGAAAATGGTCATTGGAAGAGAATTGTTGAAAGGTTAATCCTTTACCTTCTCCATAGCAAAATTCTCCGGAAATTTTGGCACGACGTCCTGATAATAGTCATTGATTTCCTGCATGACTTTGTTGACATCACTCAGGTCTTCAATGACGCCTTTTACGCCGATTTCCTTTTTCTGATAATCGAGATACAACAGTACAATGGGCACATTGGCTCTTTTTGCCATGTGGTAGAACCCCTTTTTCCAACGGACAACTCTTTTTCTGGTACCCTCAGGGGCAATAAAGATGTGTATGTTATCCATACTCTTTATCACATCCACGATCTGTCCCACATAATCCGAATTTCTGTTGTTCCGATCAATAGGAATGGCCCGGACAGCCCGCATGATGATGCCCAACGGAAAGGCAAAAAGCTCCTTCTTAGCCAATACATTGTACTTCAACCCTATCTCATTGAGATAAAGCTTGCCTAAAAAAGAGTCCCAGTTGCTGGTATGTGGGGCAAAAATCGTAATGGACTTGGGCAAGTTGGGGAACTCCGATCCTATCTTCCACCCGAATACTTTACTGAATAAAAATCCTGAAAATGTTTTCATAAAGACACAAAGATAAGCGATATTTTTTTCCTAAGTTCCTATTTTAATTGTTTTGATGGCCCTCCATTCAAAAGGATAATTGTAAATAAACCTAAAAATGTTGAGTTTAGACGTCAATTTAACTATAATGAAATGATTCGGAATTTTTTGATCTGTCTACTATTGCCTGTTTCGCTTGTTTTTGGTCAGAAAAAAGAAAAGGTATACGTCTTTTCATATTTTACAGGCAACGGGGAAGATGGACTCCACCTGGCTTATAGTGATGATGGCCTTCATTGGAAAGCTCTTAAAAACGGATCCTCCTTTCTTACACCCACGGCTGGTAAAGATAAATTAATGCGCGATCCCTGTATTATCACAGGGCCTGACGACTATTTTCACATGGTGTGGACCGTGAGCTGGAATGAAAAAGGCATCGGTTATGCCCGATCCAAAGACCTGATCAGCTGGACGGAACAGCGGTACATACCTGTGATGGAACATGAGCCGGGTGCGCGTAATTGTTGGGCCCCTGAGCTGTTTTACGATGAAACGAAAAATCAGTACATGATCTACTGGGCAACCACCATTCCCGGTCGGTTTCCCGAAACAGAGACCGCAGGAGATGACGGGTATAACCACCGAATGTATTATACAACAACGACTGACTTTGAGCATTTCAGTGATACCCGCCTACTCTACGATCAGGGTTTAATGTGATTGATGCAGTGATTGTGAAAACGGGAAAGGATTATACCCTGTTTTTAAAGGATGAAACCAAAGAGCCCGTACAGAAAAACATCCGGATAGCCACCAGTAAATACCTGACCAGGGGCTATTCCAGACCGAGCGAGAAGATCACGACGGATTGGGTTGAGGGACCCACTGTATCCCGTATTGAAAATGAATGGGTCGTTTATTTTGATATGTACAGGGACCATCACATGGGAGCTGTCAAGTCCCCTGATCTGAAGAACTGGGAAGATATTACTAATCAAATCAGTTTTCCGGAGGGTACCCGCCACGGCACAGTTTTTATGGTGGAGGAGTCTTTATTAAAAAAGTTAAAAGCTCTAAAACCGTAATACATGGAAACGGAAAGGAAAAATGTTATCAATTTCAGGACTTCCGGGTATTTTCACTGGCATTATTATATTATCGCTATTATTTTTCTGCCTACAGGTTTGGCATTATTGGTTTCGCAATGGATGATTGGTGTCGTATTACTTGTTCTTAGCATATTGATTCTCACTACCCACTATCGCATGGAGGTCAATTTCAGGAACAAAACATATCACGATCACCTATGGATCCTTTGGATGAAAAAAGGGGAAAAGAAGTCCTTTGAAAAGATTGATTTTCTATTTATTAAGTCTGGTCATGTGAGCCAAAACATGCATTATAAGTCCTTGTCCTCCACGGTTGAAAAAACTGTATATGATGGATATATCCAGTTTTCTGTAAATGACAAGGTACACATGTTGACCAAAGATGATAAGGAGGTATTGTATTATAGGCTGGAAAAGATTGCAGCGCAGTTGGGGGTGGAGGTGAAGGATGTTACTGAGGTTAATTAATGTTTAACCATACATTCGAATTTAACCTCAGGATCATTTTCTGTTGCATTAAATAAAAGGTTATGTACTTCCTGATGTTTTAATCAGACTAAAATTAACAATATCGCTGTTTTTTTTACCCTTATAAAGATTGTTGTCTTCATAGAAATTCCGGAAGTAGTATCCCCGTTTAAAATAATAAGTCCGTACCTTTGCATTTCGTTTGTTTGATTTATGATATGAGAAAGTTTATTTATAAAGTCTTTAACATGAGTACCATGGGCGGACTCATCCTGATTTTTGGAATATCCATCGGGGTGGCTACCTTTTTGGAGAATGATTTTGGTACACTTTCGGCAAAGGCAGTCGTGTATAATGCCGCCTGGTTTGAGGCATTGATGGGCCTGCTTATTGTCAATATGATTGTGGTGGTCTTTTCGCACCGGTTATATAGAAAGGAAAAACTGGTTTCTTTTATTTTTCACGTGTCTTTTATTCTTATCCTGCTCGGCGCGGCCATCACGCGCTTTGTCGGTTTTGAAGGAATGATGCATATCAGAGAGGGTGATGCCTCTAACTTATTTGTTTCTGATAAAACCTATATCAGTGTGCTCGTGACCGGTGAAAATGGTCATGTGGAAGACGACACAGAGGTGATGTTCACTACACTGGGGGGGGCAGATTATGATAAAAACTTTGAAACTACTGACGGTCAGGTGAACGTCAGGCTCACTGAGTTTATTCCCAATGCCAGCTACACTCTGGTAGATGACCCACAGCAGGGCGCTCCGGTACTCACTGTTGTTACAACGAGCAACGGCGGGAGAGTAGATAAACACCTTCGGGCTGGCCAGGCAGAAGTGTTGGGGGGACTATCTTTTGTACTCAACGACACCAGCGATATGAGTCAGCTCCAGATCATTTCCTCTGATTCGGGTTTGATCATGCATTCGCCTGTACCTGTAAGGTTTCTGAAAATGGCAGACCAGAGCATGGGTGAACTGGCCGAAAACCAGTGGCACCCCTTTAAGGAAAGACAACTTTACATCGCAGGAGGAGCTAGCTTTGTCTTTAAAGAATACCGCCCGCATGCCCGGCTTGCCCTCGTATCCGCCGAAGATAAAAATGCTGGTGGGGCTGATGCCGTTAAGTTTGTCGTTTCCAAAGGCGATGTGGAACAAGAAATTACTGTTATCGGTGGAAAAGGCATGAACCAAACAGAAACAACGCTGCAAATAGGCAATACTAATATCAGTGTGGGCTATGGTTCTGTGATGTTACAGCTTCCGTTCTATATCCGGTTAACCGACTTCCAACTGGAACGCTATCCGGGTTCTCAAAGCCCTTCTTCCTATGCCAGTGAAGTAGTGCTGCTTGATGAGTCGCAGGGCATCGAAAAACCTTTTCGCATTTATATGAACAATATTCTGGAACACCGGGGCTTTCGTTTCTACCAGTCATCATACGACCAGGACGAATTGGGCACCGTGCTGAGTGTAAACCACGATTACTGGGGTACTTTCGTCACTTATTGGGGATATTTCTTCCTCTTTGCCGGTTTAATCGCTGTGTTTTTCTCCAAACAAACCCGCTTCGCCTCCTTATCAAAACTGGTTGACCAGGTACACAAAAAAAGGGCTCGTTTAACGACCATTATCGTTTTTCTGCTTTCCTCAACGATAGCCCTGGCTCATGAGGGGGAGATCCCTGTGCCGGATAAAGCACATGCCGAAAAGTTCAGTAGTATTATTTACCAGAGTCCGGGAGGACGCTTTATGCCGGTTAATACCATCTCTAATGAATTACTCCGTAAGGTCGTGAAAAAAGATTCCTGGCAAGGCCTTAATTCAGATCAGGTATTCCTGAGTATGGTTTCACACCCTACGGTATGGCGGGAGGTGAAAATGGTGCTTATAAAAGAAGAAGCCGTTCAAAGATTAGTTGGAGCAGATGGCAAGTATGCTTCCTTTCTCGACTTTTTCACCCCCGATGGTCAGTACAAACTAAAGGAAGCTGTAGACGTCTCCTTTGCCCGCAAACCCTCCGAACGCACAACTTTCGACAAGGAGATTATTGCGGTTGACGAACGCGTCAACATCTGTTATATGACCTACTTTGGGTCATTCATGAAAATATTTCCAATTCCCGGCCACCCTGATTATAAATGGACGAGCCCCATGGAGCGTTTTGAAAACATCAGCCGGAAAGACAGTCTGTTCATCAGCAACACCATGCTCGAATATTTCGATGCCCTCGAGGCTGGCATGTCAGCAGGTGATTACAGCAAGGCGGATGAAATAGTTACGTCCATCAAGGCCTTTCAACGTGAATATGGGGGAGAGGTTTTGCCTTCTGAACGTAAGGTTAAAATGGAAATCATGTACAACAAGTACAATATTTTTAAACGGCTGTACCCTTTTAATATGCTGGCAGGCTTTGCCTTCCTCATTATCCTGTATATACGAATCCTCAACCCAAAAAGGGAACTGCAACTGGCCATTAAAATATTAAAATGGTTGATAACAGCAGGATTTGCTGTTCATAGTTTGGGCTTGATCGCCCGATGGTATATTTCAGGGCATGAACCCTGGAGTAATGGGTACGAGTCAATGATTTACATTGCATGGACCGGTCTGCTGGCCGGACTCATCTTCCAGAAGAAATCACCGATGACACTGGCCGTGACCGCTATTCTGAGTGGAATCATCCTGTGGGTAGCGCACATGAGTTGGATGGATCCCGAGATCACCAACCTGGTTCCTGTTCTGAAGTCTTATTGGCTTGCCATCCATGTAGCCACTATCGTAGCGAGCTATGGATTCCTCGCACTTGGCGCCCTGCTTGCTTTTATCAATCTGGTGAGCATGATTCTCAGAAAT
>JAOUKJ010000037.1 GCA_029882675.1 Cyclobacteriaceae bacterium | reverse complement strand
CGTTGGAGTTCAGATCATATAAGCGGAAAGAGGCTCCGGCCTGAAGAGCTATGAAGTCAATTTCGTTTTTAAAATCGTATTGGGCCTCAGTCTGATACATCCGGGTATTGTCATTAAATTTAGGGCCGAGGGGTACTACGTTTTCCATTCCCCGTGTCCTGGCCTTTTCAAAGGCCTCTGTTCCGGGTTCAAAGCGGTAGGCCGTGTTGGTCTGCTCACGGGCATATTGATGGGCAGCCATTTCCATATTAATACGTTGTGTTTCAGACAAGCCTTGTATTTCGCCGGGAGCCAATCCTTCGCCATACAGGTACGAAAGATAATTCAACCCGTAGGCGCCCAGCCAGTTGGTTACCGAGCCAAACAAACTACTCTGATCCATCACCCTTTTTGCCAGAAATTCCGTGATATAAGAGTCTCCTGAATTTTCAAATGTACCGTAAGTTCTCAGGTAAAAATTATCACTTCTGAGTTGGAGCCTGTGCTGAAAAATATTAAAGTTGTTGAGCGAATAGCGCTGGGCGCCGGTATAGATACTCGTACCATAACCGGCATTGAGCAAATAACTCAATTCGAGCTTTTCGTTGATGCGGTAGTACAGTCCCACATTTCCTTTGATGTTTTCAGCACCATAGTCAATCAGGTACTTTTCTTCATAGGGTGTGACCGAAACAACATGAGCAGGAAGGTCGCCGGCCAGGGCATAGTCTTTTGCGGCTAGCCCGGGCTCGTAGACATTACTTCCTGATCCTGCCAGGCCCATCCAGGCCGTACTCAGCGGAAAAATAGCAATGTTCACTGAAGCCTCGTCACCCATATAGTGCAGGCGGTCAGCGCCGGGGTTGAAATCAAATCCTTTGGGTTTGCGGAATATCTCCCGGTCTGTATCATCCGTACCGTGCCAGTCATCGGCCCGCATATAAGAGAAGTTTACCTTGAAGGCGAGTTTATCATTGAATGATTTGGCATAACGGAGGGCACCTTCCAAAACGGGGGCTATGCCCTGGTCGGCATTGGATCCGATGTGGTTTACACCGGTTTTGGTATAAAAACTCAGGCCCTGGTAGTCGAAAGGGTTTTTGCTGTTTAGCAGTAATACGCCGTTAAAAGCATTGGGGCCATAGAGGGCAGATGCTGCGCCGGGTATGAGTTCCACGCTTTCCACATCAAGAGGGGTGGGGCCATTGAGGTTTCCAATGGGAAAATTAAGCGCCGGTGCCTGGGTGTCCATGCCATCGATCAGCTGCACAAAACGCGTGTTGCCTGTACTTCCAAAACCACGTGTGTTAATGATTTGGAAATTGATACTTGAAGTGGTCATGTCCACCCCGCGCAGATTGCCAATGGCCTTATAATAGTCGTCAGATGCCGTGTTTTGAATATCAAGGATGTCCATTTTTTCAATGGATACGGGTGATTCCAGAATGCTTTCTTCTATCCTGGATGCCGAGACTACGATTTCCTGCCCCAGCAGGGTCTGTTCTTCCATTACAATCGACAGGTCTGCCTGATCTTTGGTGATGTTTATTTCCTGAGCGGCAAATCCGATGTATGAAACTTGTAGTGTAAAAGGAGGAGCCTTCTGAACAGAAAGTGTGAAATAGCCATTCAGGTCCGTGATGGTTCCCATAACAGTTCCTTTTAAAAGGATGTTTACTCCTGTAAGGGGTTCGTTCAGCTGATCTGTAATGTGGCCTTCTATTTTTGTTTGGCTTTGGGCCTGAAATGCTAAAAATATTCCAGCAATGAGGAATGCCAAAGAGCTAAAAGGTAGTTTAAAGTGCATAGTCGTTTAAGCAATGGTTAGACCAATATACACATTTTTTTTTGACCTGATGTCGATAGCTGTTGAAATTAACTTTGTTTTTTAAAGGATTTACGGTTGAAACAATGTCATAGCTTGTTATTTTTGCTCATGAATAAAACCTATAAACGATGGAACAACCACAATCACTAGTGCAAGTCGCTGAATTTCATGAAACATTTCGCCATCCTATCCTCCCTGAACCGATAATACCTGATGAAAAGCGTTGCCGGCTTCGGGTTGCTTTGATTGCAGAGGAACTAAAAGAGTTGGAAAAAGCAATAGAAGACAAAGATATGGTAGAGATCGCCGATGCGCTCTGCGACATTCAATACGTGCTTTCAGGAGCTATACTGGAGTTTGGGCTTGGTGATAAATTTAAGGCCCTGTTCGATGAAGTGCAACGTTCCAATATGAGTAAAGCCTGTGATAATGAAGAGGAGGCCAAAGCCACCGTAAGTGCCTATCACAAGAAGGGAGTAGAAGGGTATTACGAAAAAGTAGGTGATAAGTGGCTCGTTTATAGGAAAGAAGATAATAAGACGCTCAAATCGGTGAACTATTCCCCGGCTGACCTGCATTCAATACTGAATGGAAAATAAGTGATATCCTGCTTTATCGCATTGATGAAATAAACTTGAATCAAAATACCGCAACCCCTGAACCAATATGAAATATTTGATATTATTACCTGTCCTTTTGGCACTATCCTGTACTACGAAAAAAGAAATAAATGATACGGCCCATATTGAAGAGTGGCAGACTCTGTTTAATGGGGTGGATTTAGATGATTGGCGGGTGAAAATCAGGGGTCATGACCTGAATGATAACTTCGGGAATACGTTCTACGTAGAAGACAGCCTGTTGAAGGTGAAATACGATGCCTATGATACTTTTAGGAATAAGTTTGGTCATATCTTTTATAAAGACAGGTTTTCCTATTATAAACTTGCCGTAGAGTACCGCTTTGTGGGCGAACAGGCCGTTGACGGGCCGGGATGGGCCACCCGTAATAGTGGCGTTATGGTGCACGGCCAGGCGCCTGAAACTATGCAAAAAGACCAGGATTTCCCCATCAGTATCGAGGTGCAATTGCTGGGTGGAAATGGTACTGACGACCGTACCACGGCTAACCTTTGTACGCCGGGTACACATGTGGAAATGAAGGGAAAACTGATTACAGACCACTGCGTCACATCCTCTTCAGAAACTTACCATGGTGAACAGTGGGTACGTGCAGAAGTGGAAGTTTACGGGGATTCTCTTATACGTCATATCGTAAACGGTACAGCGGTGTTGAGTTATGAAAAACCGCAGCTGGGAGGAGGCGTTGTTTCCGGCCACGATCCGGAGATCCTGATAGAGGGCAACCTGATAGAAGAAGGATCCATCAGCCTGCAAAGCGAAAGCCATCCGGTGCATTTTCGCAAAGTGGAACTGATGAACCTGAAAGGTTGTATGGACAAGACGGCAAAAAACTATAAGTCGTATTATGTGAAAAGCGACCCAAAAGCCTGTGTGTATTAGTGAGTAGTGAGTAGTGAGTAGTGAGTAGTGAGTGAGCAATGAGCTACTTCAGGGCTCTGTCCGGGGTAGTTCATTGCTCACTGACAATGGCTAATTGTTTATTGTTCACTGTTTTCATCCAATGGATACAAATCACTGTTAAGCCAAATGACCATCAATTCCTGACTGTCAAGTGGTGTGCCATCCTGCATGCCTTTGAACCCGAAAATGTTGATCTGTTTGTCCAGGCTGTTGAGCACATAGGTGGCGAAGTGTGCGGTAGGGGATTTCAATAGAAAATGGTCTTTGAGTGATCCGTCAGGGCCAACAAAAACAGAAAAAACATTGGTACCGTTGCTTGTGCCGGCCACCATTTTGTCACCATTACTACCCATGGCTTCCCTGACATTGCATGTAAGCACCAGGCCGTCTCTGAAAGGGGTGAGGGCCATGGCTTCACCTGTAATGTTCACTGCGGCTTCCCATTCTGCCAGGCCTTCCTGATCTATTTTGGAGATATAAACAGTTTTGGCCATGTTTGGCTCCTGTTCATTGTAATTTTCAAAAATACAGGCAAACAAATTATCTGCCGGTGTATAGATAATGTCTTTTGGGAATTTGGTATTGGCCACCCGCGTTTGCAGCATTTCCTTGCCCTGGTTGGTGAATTCAGCCAGGAGGGTATGACCATTGGCTTTATCACCTTCTGCGTATGTAAAGACCAGGCAGGCGCTTCCCTGGCCTACAGAGGTGATGGTCATGGCTTCACTTTCCATGTCGGGGGCTGTTTTCGGACGACTCATCCATTGTAACCGGTCAGCCACATAATAGGCAACAAAGGCCTTACGTTTGCCGTCGGTGTATTGGTAACCACTGATAAAACTAAAGCCATTTCCTTCAAATATATCCAGGGTGACATACTCATTATTCAGGGAGTCGATTCTGCTTGTGGGGCTTTTGAATAATGGAACAACTTGTCCGTCATCTAAGGTATCATATTTTTGAAGTGCTCCATCAATGCTTTTTAGCAAGACCAGCTCGCCTTTCAGGTTGCTTACGGATTTACTGACTTCCGGGCTAATTGCTTTCTTTTCTGAAGAGATGAAGGCAGGCACACCCTGCTTGTAATATTTGCCCATGAAAACCCGGTGTCTGTTGGTTGATTTTTCAGACATATTGTTCGTTGCATGATCCAGTGAACGGAGGGCTGCACGGGCATAGAACAGTGTGCTGGCATACCTCCTTGACCTTTTGGAAAAATCGATGGAATCCAGTGCCAGAATTTTGCTGTTGACCACATTAATATTGGCTTCTTTATATTTGAAAACATCCACCAGAAAAGATCCCGGATCGTATTTCCGGATGAGCATCATTGATTCGGGGGCTATCCTGTATTCTTCATCATCAGGAACGGCAGACTTGTTTATTTCTGCTGTTTTTTTGTTGAGGGCCAATTCAGTTTCTTCCACAGTTTTGCGAAGGGGTCCGATTTCATTTTTCAGGTACAGAAGGATTTCATCGTGCCATTTTCCGTAGTTCCATAACGAGATATTGTTTTGTAAAAAGCTGGCTTTGGTGAGTCCATGCAAGCGGTAATTTAAAATTTCGGCCAGTTGGTATTGCTGGTTATAGCCTTCTATGGGATAGGCTTTGATGGCCTCCTGATATTGTTTCAGAAAGCCCACACCTTCGTCGAAATAAAATTTCATCTCGGCCAATTTCCTTAAAAAAGCGTCATCTGCAATCAAGGCCATTTCCTTGTAGGTGGTATAAGTGCTGTATATTTCGGTGAAAATATCGTTGGCTGCATAATAATTATTAATGGCATCGTTGAAGAGGTCATGGATTTTTTTCGCATTAGTCTTAAACTTTTTTGTTTCTATCACCATGCGGTCAATGTTTTTATAAACCATGGCGATGGTCACTTCATCCTTGCCTTTACCTTCCGGCGTATTCAAAAAACTGGCATAGTATTCATCTTTTCTTTTGACCTCTTTTTCATCGATGACACGTTTAGCCAAGGTGAGGTAGTGAATGGCTGAGTCAGCTACCTGAAGAGCCCCTGTAATTTGCATAAGCACATCGAATTGTTTGGTGCGCCCGGCATATATCCGGCCCAGTTGATAGTACTGGTTGCCTTCTTCCGGTTCAGCCTTTTTATGTTCTTTGAGCTGGGTAAGCAGGATGTCGTTATTCACCTTGCCACTGGTAATGTCTTCATAGAGATTTTTATATTTAATCTTTTGGGCATCAACAGGAAGGGTAAGTAATAAAGCCAGGCACGGTATGATTATATATTGAAGTTTCATTTTATTCATTTTTTCACTTGGGAGGTCAGGAAATTAATTTACATCTATCTTCAGAATTTTCATTTCTACCCTTCTGTTCAGGGCTTTGTTCTCGTCAGTATCATTGGGAGCCATGGGGGCAGTCTCACCATACCCTTTAGGTGTGAGCCTCCCGGTATCGATACCATACTGAATCAGGTAATCGACCACGCTTTGCGCCCGGGCGTCCGATAGTGTTAAATTATACTTATCAGAACCGTCGCTGTCGGTATGGGCTGATATTTCTACCGAAATCCCCGGGTATTCTCGCATAAGTTTAATCACCTTGCCCAGTTCACGAAAAGAAGTCTCCAGCAGTTCGGCTGAAGCTGTCTCGAAGTTGATCGCCCTCAGGGTGAAAGTCAGGTTGGGCTTGATCTCCTCAAGTTCAATGATTAATTGATTATTGCCTGATTTTGAAGAAGCCAGGATGTTGTTGGTGTAAGAAAAATAGGCTTTTCCGGGTACATGGACTTCCACTTCATAGCGGTGTTCATCGCGCAACCTTTTGGTGTAATTACCATTTGCTCCATCATTGGCTCTGATGGTGGTCAGTTCATTGTATCTGTCGAGTAGCATGATGTCGGCATTGATCCCTTCCTGGGTGTCCTTGTCCCGAACAATAAACTTGTAATCCAGCATGATGGGATCGATTTCCACATCCTGTTCAAAGTCCTCATAGATGACCCATGAGGTTAGGTCGAAGGGGAACGAGTTGCCAATATAGGTCTCTTCTGAGGCTTCAATGGTGTATTTGCCATCAATAGGAAGTTTGAGTACGGCCTGACCACCTGTGGCCCTTGTGTTTAGCGATGACAGTTCGCGCCCGGATACCGCATCTTTTACCTTGAGGTTGGCATCGGTCAGGGTAAGTTTGGCTTTGTCATAGACATTGACGTGAACATTGGCATGTGAAAAGAGTTGGATGTTTTTCGTTATCTCTTCATACTGGTCTATACTGGTCAGGTCATAGGAGAATTGATAATCGGAATGACCTGGTGCAGAGACTTTGATGTCATATTTTTTTCCTTCAGTAAGGACGATGGAATACCAGCCATCTGCCGGGTTGGTGACGGCAGTAAAAAACTCCTCGGTGGTATTGGCATCCAGTATAGTCAGGGTGGCACTGATGGGTGCATTGGTGTATTTATGGGTGACATAACCCTGGATGATCTTGTTTTTATTTTGCCTGAACCTTTCAGGTATGGCAAAATAATAAATGTCATGGCTGCCTTCTTCAATGTTGATATAGAGGTATTCGCCGGAGGCAGAGACAGCCCCAAACTGGTCTTTCACCAATGAATTGACAAAATCCATATTGATGGGTTCTGTCCATTCCAGGTTTTCTCTTAACTGTGTCATATAGAGGTCAAAATTTCCCATGCCCCCTTCTCTGATCGATGAGAAAATCAGTGTTTTGCCGTCTGACATGATACGCGGTGCCCGCTCACAACCCAGGTTGATGGGGGCGGGTAGTTCGAGCGGCTCCTGCCATTTGCCGTCCCGCCCTTTTTCAGCTTTATAAATGGAGTAACAGGTTTCCCCTTCAGTAAGTCCGGTATTGTTCTTACGTGTAAAATAAAGGGTTTTGCCATCAGCAGATATGGAGGGGAAGCCTTCATAACCACTGGTGTTGATGGGCGGGCCAATAGGTTCCGGATCTCCCCAGCCATTGCCTTCCCGTTTGGAAATAAAAATATCCTCGGTGTTGGTGCCTTTGTCAGAAGCAAAAAAGTATAAACTATTTCCATCATAGCTGATACTAGGCCCGCCTATCAGGGAAAGTGAGTCCCGGAAAGCATTAATCTTTTCGAGCGGTTCCGGTTCTGACCACTTCCCGCTGTTCAGCTTACTGCTGTACAGATTGTATTTGCCGTCCCGGTCACTCTGAAAGATCATGGTTTTTCCATCTGAACTGATGGTAGGCGCATATTCAGTAAATGTTCCTGTATTTATTTCAGGTCCCAGCTTTGTTTTGTCCTGTGCCCAGGTGCCTGAGTAACAAAAGAAAAAGAGAAGCAACCATAGACAATTGATTTTAAACGGATTGGCCATATTTTTATCGTTGATAAAGCAAGATGTTTTTAATGGTATTAAAACTAGTATAATTAACTTGGAAATAAAAGATAGTTGACTTAAAAGTGAATATTGAGCATGTTTTTTTGTAACTAAACAGGTGACAATTGATGCTATTATTTTGTCATAACTTCTTATTGGTGGTTATAGGTTTCATGACATTATAATTATACAACCGGTCTAATGAATACTTCATCGAAAAGGTAAGTAACCTGAGCTCAAAAGATTATTCAGCTCAGTCATTATTTGTGTGTAAATGCTTGTTATGTCATAGTGCTGGTGGAAAGAAACTTGAAGAATATTTAAGAGAGAAACACCCTGACGGCAAAGAGTTTTAATGGATTCTTTTATTTAACAGGGATGATCATGTCCGTTATTAGATCTATACTGTCAGTCAGGTTGAACTCCATGTGGAAATCTTCCGACCGGGGTAAAATGCGGTATCCTCCCGGTTTACCCAGAAAATAATTGAGCTTGCCCTTGTTATTGTAATTAAATGAGACGTTGAACTCACAATCTTCTTCCCAGCCCAGTTCCTCGGCGATGAAGTATGGAAAGGTATATTGTGTTTTTCCTTCCAGTTCCTGAAAATGGATTTTATGCTCATGAAATGAACGGTGAACGCGTTCTTCCAGGTCGTAGAGGGACTGGTCAACACTCATATATGACTTGTCAGACAAGTCATACCCGTTTTTTCGCATAGCTTGTTTGACTTGCTCAAGGGCCTGTTGGTCGTAATACAAGGTGGCAGGCCAGTAGTGTAGGGCCAGGTTGAGGGTGTCGTACCGATCTTCATACATCAGGTCATAGGTAATACTAAGCACCTCAACAGTATCGGCAGGACGGGTCGGGATATAATACATTTTCATGATGCGGGTAATATGGGAAAAAAACAAGGATGAGGCCGTGAAACGGGCCTCAGGGACAGTGAAATTGCCATGTTCATCTACAGGCACCATGTATCGTTCAGCACCACAACCCTTGCTGATGTCGCCACCGCGTATGTTATATCCGGCTCCACTGCATACGTCCAGTACTTCTATTACCAACTGTCCCGGATCAATGTGCTTGTGGGAGGCAACATGTCCCCTGATGCCTGATAGTTGTACGGTTTCACAGGCCATGAAAAACAGTAAACCGAAAAAGAAAACCGTTGAGTATATGCTTGTTTTCATTTATCAGCGGTTTATTTTTATTGGCTAACAGCCTGTCCCTGCTTTTTTCTTTTAATAAAAAAGCGGACAGTCCAGATGATGAAAATGATAAAATACAGAATGAAAGCCAATACTCCGGCGAAAATGGGCACCATACCGGCCATTTCATCAAAGTTGGATGCCCCACTTGACGTGAACATCCCCCAATAGCAAAAAATGGAAAGTGCCAGGGCAGGGATAAACAAAGAAAGGTAAATAAACTTAATCATTTTTATTCTTTTTAATTCGTGATAATTTATAGCTGTCTTTAAAGTTGTGTTTGATCCAGCATATTTTCCCCTGCGGCCTGGAAAATGAGCATACAGAGGGGGCATTGTGACCAACTACTATCCTTTTTGCATGAGAAAACGGTATAACCAAATCAGGAACATACTAAAATAAATGAGCACGGCAATCACACCGGCCATATAGGGCAACAGGCCATTCATTCCTGAAAAGGCAGATGTCCCGCTATCAGTGAATAATCCCCATATACAAAAAGCAGATAAAGCCACGCTTATTAAAAACAACATTTTGTATATAGTCCTGATCATAAAGGTTGGTGCTTGATTTGCTATATATATAATAAAGCTTAAGTTGGTCACCCCTTAAAGTGTAATTATAAAGGAATTTTTTATATTTGGTTGTTTAATAGTCATAAATGATCAACAACTCTACCCGTCTGTTGGCGGCCCGTTCCTCTTCATTGCTGTTGTTGTTAAGGGGCTCGGCGAGGCCTTTTCCATCGGCACTGATACGTTCGGGGCTTACCAGGGCACTGATCAGGTATTCTTTGATCTCCTGGGCCCGAAATCTGGATAACCTCAGATTGTATATGGCCGAACCTGTGTTGTCAGTATGGCCTGTGAGTGCTATACGTAGCTCGGGATTGTCGTTCAATGTCCGGGCCAACTCATCCAGGTAGGCTTTTGATTCACTATCAAGCTCACTGCTATTGAGCTTGAAATTAAAGTGCAGGTTGACCTTTTCAAGCACCAGAGGCTGATGAGTCAGCTTACCGGCCACGGCCGAAGCGATGACCGAGTCCCTTTTCTGTTGTAATTTATCAGAAAAGTCATTTTGGACGGCCTTTTCCACGGACAGTTTTTCCTGGCTGGTGTCAGAACGTGTTTCTTCCTTCTTCACCACTTCAGTTAATGCTTGGCCACTGACTGTTGTTATGGGGTATTTTTCCTGATTGTCTGGTTTACTCTTGCCTTTTTCTTTCAAAAATTTCTCCCTTTTTCGGGCATATTTACTTTTTCGGGTCTTTTTACTTTTACTCAATGGGCTCCGGTCAACAAGTTGTCTCAGTTCCAAAGCAACTTCCAATGTCCCCGTATTGCCATAGTTTTTCACAATCACCGGGAAATCATAGCTCATGCCAAAGGAGATGTTCTCCTTGTGCCACTGCAATCCGATAATTCCGGAACGGCCGATTACATATTTGGTGATGATGTCCAGGCGTTCGCTTGTCGAAATAAGCCTTGTGCCGGGGGCATAGCTGGTGACCACGCCTACATTAATCAAACTGTTGCCGGCGTTGTGTGTATACAATACTTCGGGTGTGAAATAGGAGCGCAGGTTGCGTTGGATACGTACACCCCCACTGGCAATAACAGTAGAAGACAGCCGGTCATTGGAGCCAAAGAAAGACTCATCGGGCCGGTTAAAATCGTAAAAGGATATACTTCCGTAGGCCACGGTTTGTCCATTGCGGTCGGTGCGTTTCCAGTCTAACCCACTGCTAAAGGTAAAAAATCCGGTTTTCAGGTGTTGTAACCCTTCACCACTATAGGCCGAAACATCGAAACCCCTGCCAGGGATGTATTGCATGCCCGTATAAAAGCCGTCCAGGTTTACTTTTCGTTGATGAAACAGGCCCTTAAACCCCAATGAGAGAGATTGTGTCTGCGTTAAGTCCAGGTGCAAGGCGTAGGTGCCGGCCACTTCCTGCAAATTATAAATTCCTCCAATGCCATAGCGGTCGTCCATCAGGCTCAACCCCAGGCCAGACCAGCGCTTGCCCGATCGGGAGATCAGGGGATAGATGACCTCCAGGTAACTACTATGCAGATTGAGGTCGCCTCCTTCACCCTGGTTGCGGTAAATATAAGCTGCCGAAGCATAGTCAGTTGCTCCTACACGGGCAGGGCTGACACGTTGCCGTGAAAAATTATACTGGCTAAACTGCAGGTATTGTGCCTCTCCCCGGGATAGGGTGAAAAACAAGAGGAAGTATAGTATGACAAAAAGCCTCATGATACCGATCAGCGAACCAGCAGTATTGATCCTGATGATTTTCCGTTAAGTAATAAGGGATCGCCATTGGATATTTTCCCTTTGATAGACCAATAGTAAACTCCACCGGGTTGTGGTATTCCATTGGAAGTGCCGTCCCAACCCTTTTGGACTGCCTCATTCAAATCTTCACTCATATACACCCGGTTGCCTTCCCGGTTATTAATCAACAACCGAAAGCCCGTAACATCAAGGAGGCTGTGATTGATTACTGACAACCGGTCGTTTACATTGTCGCCATTGGGGGTGAATAAATTGGGAATGTAAGCACTACCCGGCTTTACCACTCTGATCAGGACTTCTGCTTTACCCGGACAGACACCTGATGAGTCTGTCACTGTCAAGGTATAGGTTGTTGTCGAATCAGGAGAAGCAATGGGATTGGCTATATCACTGTTGTTTAAACCTGAGCCTGGTTCCCAATGATAATATTTTCCTCCGCTTGCAATTAATTGTACCTCCTGTCCTGATTCAATCTGAAAGCTCTCTCCATTGAGCGTCACTGCCAGTTTATCATTCAAATTTATAATGAATTTTACCATTTTTTGACAATAGGCCAAATCCTGAATGTATGCCGTTACCGTATCCGGCAGGGTAACAGTATATTGTACCGTATCAGTTGTGGTAATATATCCTGTTCCGGAACTTTGCCAGATTACCGAATCCCCCCCTGCATCAATATATAAGTCGAGCACATCACCTTCGCAAGCCAACATTGTTTTGTAAGTAACATTGTCTGTACTATCAAAAAGATAAAAGTTATAAACCTTTATAAGCGCACAGCCCAATTCGCCCATGGGAGTGAAGGAAAATAGCGTATCAGGTTTAGTAAAGTGTGTAGTATATAACTCCGTCTGCCCTAAGTATCCCTCACTAAAAGAAAACCAGGAGGTGCCGGGCTCTCCTCTTAAGTTATGGTACTGATCCATACAGGCTGCAATGGGGAAATATCTGACTTCATTGCAATTTCCACCTCCTGCCCCCCCTGAAATTCCCTGACAATCTTTTGTAGCCTGTGCATGAAATGCATTATCCAGGGCCTGTACTGAAAACAGAAGTTCGGAAGGATTAGTGGTAGTATTACTTTTAATTAATGCATAGTTATCGGGCCCCTGATTGCCGTAATCAACATCAAGGCGATTCTCACTTGTAAAATCATAATGGCCCAATAGTAAATTTTCGCTTGGACTAATTATACTCAAATCATAGCTCATCGCTTCTTGTGGCGTATGATCATCAATTGCTTTTTCCCAAAAGGCAAAAGCCCTGTCAAAAATCATAGCACCCCAAACCAGCCCTTCAATGATTGGCGGTTGGTTTATTTCCGGTGTGGTATTGTCATAGTTACCTATCCAGGCACTGTCTCCCTGATGTACCACCAGCAAGTCCAGGTCGCCATCCCGATCCATATCACCATAGGAATGGCCCATATAATCTGTAAATTGCAGCGTATCGAGGCCGTTTTGATAATTATTAACCAGGGTAGATAAATTATTCATATTCTTTTCTTTCATAACAGAAATATCGGCTAGTCCGTCAGAATCCAGGTCTGCTATCAAGGGGGCTCTGCCCGGCTGGGTTGCAATACTGTCTCCGTTATAAAAGGATCCCTGGTTATTGAGTAATAACCGGGTAGTCAGTGCTCCACCCGGGGTGGTTGTCCCGCTCAGAAGGATATCCATCTGGCCATCATGATTGTAGTCGCCCAGGGCCAGTTCCCCGTTAAGTTCCAACCCGGCAGCGGGTTGTATTTTGAAGGAAAGCGTGTCGCCACGGTTTATAAGCACCCGGCTAAAGGCCGTGCCGTCTTTGGTTGTGCCACTCACAAACAAGTCTGCAAAAAGATCACCGTCAAAGTCGGCAACAGCTATAGACCCGGCTTGTACTTCAAGGGAATCGGTTACTAAGCGCCATTGTCCGGGACCGCCTTCATAAATACGAAGGAAAGGCCCTAAGTTGTCGCCACTAATAACCAGCTCTTTCCGGCCATCGTTATTGAGGTCGGTGGCTTCTACCAGTGTGCCCCCATCGGGTAACAAAGCTTGTTGAAGAAACAAAAAATTACCCTGGTTGATCAGCACTTCTGTTTGCCAACCACCTGCTTTCCACCCGGTAATGAGAATGTCCATTTTGTTATCCCTGTTATAATCAGTTAAGTCATAAGCCAGGGTTTCATAATTGGTCTGATGAAAGGCCTGTAGAGAATAACCCCTCACCGTATCGTATTTTATAAAATGAAAGGTTTGCAATCCGGGCGCAATAGCGCCGATTCCATTGGCCTGAAGCATGACATCCAAAAAACCATCATTATCAAAGTCAACGGGTACTATTTTCCGGTAAGTCAGGGTATCCGTTAGCAGAAAGGTACTCCTTTCCTGAAATCGCTGGGCATCCAGCGGCATCAGACCGGTAAAGCCCAGTAGCACAATTATTATTATTCCTTTTTTCATTGATTAGTCTTTTTTGTCTCTTTTAAAATTAAATGTAAGCGGCACAGACACCTTACTGGGCACCGGCCTGCCATCGAGTAGGGCTGGTTTCCAGGCTGGCATGTTTTCTACAAGCCGCACCGCTTCAGCATCGAACAACCCGCCCAGCGACTGTTTAACTTCGATTTTTCCGGCCTTCCCAGCCCTGTCGATTACAAAACTCACCATCGTCACACCTTTGATAGAATCCTTTAGCGCGTCATGGGGATAGACCAGTTGATCTTCAAAATAAGCATACAAGGCTTGGTATCCTTCCACTGGTTCTGCCTGTTGATAATCCGGTTCAGCCGGACTTAAGTCCTTGTCTGCCGGTTGGTCATCCGGAGTCATCTCTCTAGCGTTGCTTTCGTTCTTTTCTTTTTCAACGCGTATATGTTCTTCCTCCTGTTCAGTGGATACAGGATGCGAATCCGAAATATCATGGCGTGCTTTCTGCGTGGTGATGCTATCGTTGGTCACCGGATTATTCATTGGGATAGACTCCTGTGTCTGCCCTTCACCGGAAGTGTCTGTAATGGTGGCCGGCCTGTTATTATAATAGTAAAAGCAAAGAGCTGCAACGACCAAAACAGAAGAGGCTCCTGCTACGAGTTTTGCTCCAGTCCCTATACCGATTTTGGGGGACATCACCTTATTCCGCTTCATCAATAACTGGTCAAAGTCCATATAAGACTTGATTTCCTCCTCTGTCACCTCTGGTTTCACCTTCAATATTTTTGGTTTTTTTCTCATGTCCTTCTTATTTCAAAAACAGCTTTCTCAATTTCTCGAGTGACCGGTAGGTCTTTACCCGCGCATGACTTTCGGTAATGTCCAGTATTTCGGCCATCTCCCGAAATGACATCCCTTCCAGGTAGCGCAGCTCTATAAACTGGAAGTCATTGGGTTTCAACTTCTCAAGTATAGTTGGTAAAATGAGCTTCAGTTCGTCCAGCATGTCTTCGTTAAACATTTCTTCATACAGTTCTTCCGCCAGGGAGTTGTTCAGTATCACCTGCCTTTCTTTTTTATTTTTTTTAAAAAAGGAATTACACTCATTGATGGATATGCGGTACAACCAACTCGAAAAGGGCAGTCCCTTAAATCTGAATTTTTCGAGGTTGACAAAAGCATTCAAAAACACCTGAGAGGTGATATCGGCCGTGGTTTCTTTTTCGCCAACGCGGTGTAGCACGAAAAGAAATATCTGCCTGTAGTATTTTTCATAAAGTAGCCGGAAATTTTCCGGGTTGGCCCGGGCATTTCTTACTGCCTCATCGTCTGCATGGAGGTCTTGTTTTATGGTGTCAATACTGTTCAAGGGCAAAACATTTCATTCTAAATGATTTATAATTCAAAAAGATACAGTTTTGCCAAATAAAATAATAATCTAAAGGGGCTTCTTTCCCTGTTGATTTGTTTCCATGAAAGGGTCACACTACTCCCACTCTTAATAATCAGTCATGCACAATTCCACAGTTCCACAGTTCCACAGTTCCACAGTTCCCCAAAATTTCATTACTCCCTACTTCTTCTTAACTTTGTGCCATGGCCACCTGCCCTACATATAAAAAACCGTACCCTACCGAAGACATGGCCGTTGACGCCCTGATCGAAGCGCGTATTCGTTTTGAGCACAATTCAGCCATGGCCGTGTATCAATGCGAGGACTGTGGCG
>JAOUKJ010000428.1 GCA_029882675.1 Cyclobacteriaceae bacterium | reverse complement strand
CCAGACCTGCCAAATTTAGTCCTGAAGTCTGAACAGTCACTAAACCCACACTGGCTATATTTTCCGGGATGGTTTTGTCGGTGAGGGCTTTTCTCAAAACCTCAGGGCCTTCTTCCATTTTGCGAAAAGTGGAAAAAATTAACTCAGCCAATTCAGGAACTGTCAAGCCAGCCAGTAAATCAACCGCATTATTTGCTGCAGCGGCGGTCTCTTCTTCAATCCAAACCACAGTGGCTGCTGTTCGATTTTCGAGGTCTGTATCTGATTGTGCCATTTTTTTCACTTCTTCGACTTGACCCATGGCAGCCAGCGCCCGGCATGCTTCGAGTTTTTCGTTTCGAACAGCGGTATTCAAGAGGTTTTTTGTAACGTGTGCAGCGTATTGATGGGCTTTCCACCTGCCTGCCAGTTTTAATCCCTCTATTCTAAACATTGCCTGCTCATGGGCAAACAAAGGTGCTAAAAGTTCTAAATGATCAGGCACGGCATTATTGGCTAAAGGAGCATTAACCATTGCCCTTAATAAGGATATGTTTTCTTCTTTTACGGCTTTTGCCAAAATGGTAGATCTTGTTGGGGCATCTCCGATTTTTGCTAACAGCAACCAGGCTTTATTCGCTAATGCGCCATCAACGCCGGATTGACTTAGCAAATGATTGATCGGGGCAATTGCCCTGGGGTCATCGCTTGTCAACAGCGCATACATTTGCTTATTCACCTCCCCGCCAAATAGTTTTTCACCTTGTGCAATCACGGGCAGCCAGGCTTCTTCCAATTGAGTTAACGTGAGATCCAAAGCGAATTCAAGGTTGTCATCCATCGGCAGATCCAGGACTTTTACGGCCAGCTCTACCGCCTGCCTGCTTCCCATTCCGACAGTGATTTCCCCGGGCAGGGATGCCTGTTGAGCTCCCATTTGCCGTAAGGCATGCAGGGTCTCCAAGCGCACTTGCGGGTGCGGATCTGCTATTAACTGCGCCAATATTTCGGGATGCTCTGACTGTTTTTTCCAATGTGCTAACATGCGAACAGCAGCAGCCCTTTCCTGGGGAGTGCCGGAACGAAGCGAACTTAAAAGTAATGATTCATTATACTCGTTTAAGGCCGCCAGCAGCCAAAGTCCTTCCAGCCGATGGTGTGCAAAGTTTGGGTCAGAAGGGCGAAGGTTTCTAACCCAATTGATTACACCGGCAGGATCTTCTTTTCGCTCTACATATGCCCTGTTGGCCTGAAGCCGGGTAAATAATTCCGGCGACTTTAATTGATTAAGTAACTCTTGCGGAGTGGCTGCTTGTAGATCAGTGACGTTCAAAAGCGGGCTTCCTTTCTTGGTAAGTTTCCAAATTCGTCCATGTGTTTTGTCCCTGAGTGGATGATGAAAATCCACCTCACCATGATTAATAATCGGATTGTACCAATCAACAATATAAAGTGCACCATCGGGGCCAATCTTACAATCCACCGGGCGATATGACCGATGTGCAGAGTGGAGTATGGTCTCTACTTCTTCGGCCTGATAACCACTTTTGTCAGGTTTGATTTCATAGCGGACGGTCCTGTTGGCCCGGTAGTCATTGGTAATCATACTGCCTTGCCAATGTGATGGAAAATGCCTGCTGTAGATCAATTCCGATGCAGTATATTTTGGGGCATTGCTGTTTAATCCATCCAGGACACTGGTTGCGCCTACCGCTGTGGCATGGGCTGATTGCGGAAAAGTATAGTTGACGCCTGAAAATCCTGCGCCATCCGTAGCGAACGATTGCCCCCACTGATCGAATGCTTCTCCCCAGGGATTGATCAGGCCACGGCTAAAAATATCCAAACGTTCTGTCTCGGGACGAAATGACCATGTGCCCGTTCCATTTAATACCCTTCTCCCAAACGGGGTTTCCACAAAGGTATTGATGTAGATTGATTGGGTGAAATGAAGGTCACCCCAGGGCGCCCAACGTAAACCATGGATCATATGATGGACATCAGCGTTTCCAAAACCATCATAAACCACACGCCTTTGATCTGCTACATCATCCCCGTCAGTATCAGCAAAGAAGAGCAGCTCGGTAGTTGCTGTGACGTAAGCACCACCCGGAACGGGCATCACTGAATGTGGTACCAACAAATTTTCAGCAAAGACAGTGTGCTTGTCTGCTTTTCCATCATGATCAGTATCTTCCAAAATGACAATTTTATCATTAGGCTCTCTGCCTGGAACAATATGAGGATAGGTGCTACTGGTAGCCACCCATGCCCGTCCTTTGGTATCCCAATTGATACTAATTGGATTGGCAATCATAGGATCAGCGGCAAACAGGCTTATCTCGTAACCATCGGCAACATTAAACGCGGCAAGCTCTTCTTCAATATTTGGTTCCTGAATAAATGCCGGCACTTCATCCTCGGCATAGCTTTTTGGAGACTTCCATGGTTTGATTAATTCTATCTCAACGTCATATTTCTGACTGCCCAACAATCGGTTTATTTCCCTTTCTTTTTCCTCCACCAAAAGGCTCAATTCATCCATTTCATAGGCCAAATGCCCCATTTCATGCCGTCTGAATAAATAAATATAAGCTTCGTTCAAGGGCCTGAGCCGGTACCTGTGCAGCCGGTTTTTTTCTTTGATGGTGTTGATTAACCGCTCTTCCTCCAATGAATCCAACACCAAATTGATCAGCGAAAGTGTATCCTGATTTTTTGAGGAGAGCTTTCCGTTTACATAAATGGCAACGGGTTCCTTGGAAATGAGCCGACCCGCGTATAACATCTTGTCGGGTGTCAGGTTAAAGCTGGCACCACGAACCGTTTTTATCCAGTCGGCAGTTTCGCAATTTACTGTTTCAAGAATCCCAGCTTGTTCATCTAATTTTAAAGTGAATTGATTGGTGTTGTCAATTTTCAAACCGGAAAGCAGGACTTCATTCATTTTTTCATAGCCCAACCGATTAAGTTGCAGGCCATTCTCGGTATAAATTTGCTGACCAGGGTCTTCAATCAACTGTGTAAACAAATCAATAAAAATATGCCCCCGGGTAGCGGCTTCTTCCTCGATAAAACGAGTGGCTTTTGCAAGCCAATCATTTCTTCCTTCAACGGCGGTCCAACCGGAGGAAGTCGGGGGTGTTGCCAACGTAGAGTCTCGCCCGATCGCTGCATTGCCCACAGCGGCCAGCTCATGTTTTGGAGGAGAAAGTAAAATAAGTTTTATTTTTTTTGCTTCTGGCTTTCCGCCGGCTTGTTCAGCAAAATCCAACAGACTTCTGTAGCCACTTTTAAATAATTCAAAATCGGCTTCAGTTTCCGAAAAGGCTACCTCACTACCATACCCAATGATTAAAGTTGTAGGCGCAGCACCTTCAATATGTTCCATGAGTACCTTCGACCCAAAACCTTCTTCCGCTGACGGCGGCTTCCACGATCTTGTATTTTGGGCAGAACCAAATTGCGACCTGGCCAATCCAAAAACATCATCAGCAGGCCAGCCTACATTGCGAAAACTAATCTGCCCCACAGGAAACTGTCGCATCATCGATCGTTCAAAAATACCATAATTTTCCATTCCGGAGATCAAGGAGCCTCCAACCAAAACAACTCTTTTTACATCTGTCGTTTGAAGAAGGCTTTCCATTTCAGCAATTGGTCTTTGTTCGCAACCAAATAACAGGTTGACTAACAGTAGCGTATATGAAAGGTATCTTTTCATTTTATGAATTAGCTTGAGTTTCAAAGATTTAAAAGTAACAAAAATAGCGTAGCCCGATGAAATATATTGACAGTTTTAGCAAAATAACCGGTGTTTCTTTCAGCATTCTTTATCTGAATTTTTCAGGTTATGACAACTCTGATTTTGAAAATATGAAAGGATAGAGTTCCTTTGACAAGAATTTAATGGCCTTTAATGGGTTAATTTTAACAATGAAAATAAGTGGCTTCACATATATCAG